>JBEVDF010000326.1:0-6642 GCA_040514145.1 Aeromicrobium sp. | reverse complement strand
GCTCGACATCGAGGCGGCCACGGCGGAGGACTTCGCGACGGCCTTCACCGACTGCGACGCCGTCGTGTTCGCGGCCGGCGGTGGCCCCGACGGCAAGATCGAGCGCAAGAAGAGCGTCGACCTGGAGGGCTCGCTCAAGTCGATCGAGGCCGCGAAGACGCTCGGGATCCGCCGCTTCGTGCAGATCTCTGCCATGGGCGTCGACAACGACCCGGGCGACGACGCCTCGCCCGTCTGGAAGGCCTACGTCGAGGCGAAGCGCGACGCCGACGTCGCCCTGCGCGACAGCGGTCTCGACTGGACGATCGTGCGGCCCGGCACCCTCACCAACGACCCCGGCACCGGCTCCGTGACGGTGGGCGAGACCGTCGACCGGGGCGAGATCCCCCGCGCCGACGTCGCCGCCGTCATCGCCGCGGCCCTCGCCGACGACAGCACCATCGGAAAGCAGTTCGAGGTCATCACCGGCGACACCCCCATCGCCGACGCGCTCCGCGGCCTCTGACCTGAGTGACGGTTTCCCCAGTCAACCGGGGAAACCTCCGCTCGCCAGCGCCACGCGGTCGGGCTTGCCGCCCGGCAGCAGCGGCAGGGTGTCGAGGGTGTGCACGGCGCGCGGGGTCCAGGCGCGCGGGTGGCCGGCCCGCTCGACGGCGGCAGCGGCGCGGGCCCGGTCGAGGTCACCGACCACGAACGCCACGACGCGCTGGCCCCACTCGGGATCGGGCTGGGCCACCACCACGACGTCCAGCACGCCCGGCTCGTCGCGCAGCACCGACTCGACGGCGGCCAGGGGGACGTTGACCCCACCGCTCACGGCCACCTGGTCGGCGCGGCCCAGCACGCTGAGGCGCCCGTCGGCATCGAGCCGGCCGAGGTCGTTCGTCACCATCCACTCGCCGAGGTCCTCGGCCAGCACCGGGCCCGCGATGGCCACGCGCCCGTCGTCCTCGATGCGCAGCCGCACCCCGTCCAGGGCGATTCCGTCGTAGACGCAGCCACCGCAGGTCTCGGTCATCCCGTAGGTCCGCACGATGCGTACGCCCGCCTCGGCCGCTCGCTCCAACACGGCGCGTGGGGCGGCCGCGCCACCGAGGAGCACCGCGTCGAGCCCGGACAGCGCCTCGGCCCGACCGGCCTCGACGAGGCGGAACAGCTGCGTCGGCACGAGGGAGGCATAACGGCGCTCGCCCGTCATCGCGGCGACCGCGGCCTCGAGGTCCGGGTGCTCGTCGAGGAAGACCGGCTCGGTGCCCGCGACGATCGAGCGCACGAGCACCTGAAGGCCCCCGACGCCCGTCGCCGGTAGCGCCGACAGCCACTGGGCCGGGCCGCCGAGCCGCGACAGCGCCGCGTGCGCCGACGCGAGCACCGCCGCGTGCGACAGCCGGATCGACTTCGGCTCCCCCGTGCTGCCCGACGTGCGCATCACCAGCGGCGGCCCACCACCGGCGACCCAGGGGCGCAGCGCCTCCAGCACCTCGCGAGCGGAACCGGCGACGGGAGACAGGGAGGCGACCACCCGACCACTGTAGGACCGGCCCGGACGCCGCCTCCTAGACTCACGGGGTGACCTCCCCGACCGGCCTGAAACTGTGGATCGAGGGCGCCCGGCTGCGGACCCTGCCCGCCGCCATCGCCCCCGTCGCCGTCGGCACGGGTGCCGCCGCGTTCGACGACGGCGTCGTCTGGTGGAAGGCGTTCCTGGCGCTGGGCGTCTCGCTCGCGCTGCAGGTCGGCGTGAACTACGCCAACGACTACTCCGACGGCATCAAGGGCACCGACGAGAACCGCGTCGGCCCGCTGCGCCTCGTCGGCTCCGGCCTGGTCGCGCCCGCCAAGGTCAAGACCGCGGCGTTCGCGTTCCTCGGGCTCGGCGCCGCCCTCGGCCTCGTGCTGGCCGCGACGTCGGGCTGGTGGCTGATCGGCGTCGGCGTGCTCGCGATCCTCGCGGCCTGGGGGTACACCGGCGGCTCCAAGCCCTACGGATACCGCGCGCTCGGCGAGGTCAGCGTGTTCCTGTTCTTCGGCGTGGTCGCGGTGCTCGGCACCACCTACGTCCAGCTGGGCACGATCAACGACGTCAGCGTGGCCGGCGCGATCGGCGTCGGGGCCCTGGCCTGCGCGATCCTCGTGGCCAACAACCTGCGCGACATCCCCACCGACACCGAGACCGGCAAGCGCACGCTCGCGGTCGTCCTCGGCGACCAGCGCACGCGCTGGTTCTACGTCGCGCTCGTCATGACGGCCTTCGTCCTCGTGGTCGCGTGGTGCGCCACCGCCACCCCCTGGGCGCTGCTGGCCTGGCTGGGGATCCCGCTGGCCGCCCGCTCGGTGGCCGCGGTGCGCTCGGGCGCGAGCGGTCCCGCGTTGATCCCGGTCCTGAAGGACACGGGCGTGGCCGAGCTGGTCTACGCGATCGGGCTGACGGCCGGGCTGTTCATCGGCCGGGTGTGAACGTGCCCTTGCTGGTGAGCTCCGACAGCTGCTGGAGGTAGGGCGTCGGGTCGAGTCCGTGCTCGGCCACCCAGCGGTCGTCGAAGTACGTGTGCGTGTAGCGGTCTCCGCCGTCGCACAGCAGGGTGACGATCGATCCTTCGCGGCCCTGCTCCACCATCTGCGTGGCCAGCCCGAGGGCCGCCCACATGTTCGTGCCGGTGGAGCCGCCGACGGGGCGGCCGATCAGGTCGGACGTCCAGCGCATCGCGGCGATCGAGGCGGCGTCGGGGACGTGCACCATCTCGTCGACGACCCCGCCGACGAACGACGGCTCGACCCGCGGCCGGCCGATGCCCTCGATCCGCGGGGCCGCGTCGGTGGTGACGTCGGACCGGTCCTGGCTCCAGCCCTCGAAGAACGCCGACCCCTCGGGATCGGCGACGAGCAGTCGGGTGTCGAACCGGCGGTACCGCACGTAGCGTCCGATGGTGGCGGCCGTGCCGCCCGTGCCGGCGCTGACGACGATCCACGCGGGGATCGGGTGGGGCTCGGCCGAGAGCTGGGCGAAGATCGACTCGGCGATGTTGTTGTTCCCCCGCCAGTCCGTGGCGCGCTCGGCGTAGGTGAACTGGTCCATGTAGTGGCCGTCGCACTCGTCGGCCAGACGCTGGGCCTCGGCGTACATCTGCCGGGCGTCGTCGACGAAGTGACAGGTGCCGCCGTACCACTGGATGAGCGAGATCTTCTCGGCGCTGGTGCTGCGCGGCATGACGGCCACGAAGGCCAGACCCAGCAGCCGGGCGAAGTAGGCCTCCGAGACGGCGGTGGAGCCGCTGGACGCCTCGACGATCGTGGTGCCACGGTGGATCCAGCCGTTGCACAGGGCGTAGAGGAACAGCGATCGCGCCAGCCGGTGCTTCAGGCTGCCGGTGGGGTGGACCGACTCGTCCTTGAGGTAGATCTGCACCCCGTCGAACGGCAGGTCGAGGGCGTGGAGGTGGGTGTCGGCGCTGCGGTTCGCGTCGGCCTCGACGCGGCGGACCGCGTCGGCCAGCCAGGCGCGGTCCTCAGTCGACGTCTTCGGCACGGCGGGATTCCTCGATGCGCTCGTTGAGAGCCTGGGCCCGCTCCTGCAGCTTCACCGCCACCTGGTCGCGCAGGGCCCGCAGCGTGAGCACCGAGATGATCGACGAGACGATCAGCGCGACCAGCAGGACCCACAGGTCCACCACGGAACTGGGATCGAAGAGGACACGGGAGATGCCGAACAGCACCGCCCACGTGACGAGGAAGACCCCGAGTCGAGCGAGCGTGTACGTCCAGAAGGCCTTCATGCCACGGATTCTAGTTGTCGGCACCGCGCACGGGGCGGCCGGTGAGGCCCGGTCGATCGCAGGGCGGGGCTGGAACCGGGTCGGTACGCTCTGGCCATGGGCAAGGTTTTCCTCGTACTGGCGGCCGTGGTCCTCACGGTCTACAGCCTCTACGACCTCGTGGCGACGCCGCGCGACCGCGTGCAGCACCTGCCCAAGTGGGGCTGGGCCCTGCTGATCGTCCTCGCGCCCTACGCCGGCGCCGCCCTGTGGCTGATCTTCGGCGTGGCCAAGGGCCGCTCCACCGGCGGTCCCCGCAAGCGCCCGCCGCGGCCCCTCGGCCCCGACGACGACCCCGACTTCCTGCGCGGCCTCTGACCCGCGGATCCGCCCTCAGGCGTCCCAGCGGAACACGCGCGAGGCGATGAGCGAGCAGACGGCGGCGAAGGCCAGCAGGATCGCCATCGGCGCCCAGATCGCCTCCACACCCTGGCCGCGCACCATGACGTCGAGCATCGCGTCGTTGAGGTGGCGCAGCGGCAGCAGCCGGCTGATGGCCTGCAGCCACTCGGGCGCACCCTCGAGCGAGAAGAACGAGCCCGACAGGAACGCCATCGGCAGCACGATGAAGTTCGCCAGGCCGACCGCGCCCTCCTCGGTCTTGCTGATCGAGCCGGCCAGCAGGCCGATCGACAGGAACGCCAGCGTGCCCGCCAGGACGAGCGGGATCACCAGCGGCCACGATCCGCTGAGCACCAGCCCGAACGCGCCGACCGCCAGGCCCAGGAAGATCACGGTCTGGCCGAGGGCCACCAGGACGCTGACCCCCACGCGCGCCAGCACCACCGAAGACGTCCGGATGGGCGCCAGGCGCAGGCGGCGCAGCAGGCCGGACTGACGCCACGCGACGAGGTTGACCGCGGCCCCGAACGTGGCACTCATCGCGATGGCCCAGCCGAGCAGGCCCGGCGTCACGTACTGGATCGTCTCGAGCGACTCGTCCTCGACCTGCTGCGTCTCCAGCGTGAACGCCGCGTTGCCCCCGGCGGCGGCGAGGTTGGCGGAGTCGACGATCCCCTGGAACGTGCCGCGCACGCGGGCCGCCGTGACCTGGTCGGCCTGCGAGAAGTGCACGACGAGGCGGTCGCCGTCCTCGGTGACCACCGCGGCCAGGTCGCCGTCGCGCACGTCGCGCAGGGCCTTCGCCTCGTTCGTGACCTTGGTGATGTCGATGCTCTCGTCGAGCGCCTCGCGCGCGGCGGCCGGCATGTCGTCGAGCGCGGCCACGTCGCCGACCTGGGCGACCTCCAGCTTCGGGGCGCCACGATCGGTGAGCAGACCGCCGAACAGCACGAGGAACATGAGCGGGAACAGGACGGCCCAGAACAGGGTCATGCGGTCACGGACGAAGCCCAGGAGCATCGCGCGCGAGAGCGAGGTCAAGGCGGTCACGAGCGGTACTTCCGTCCGGTCAGGCTGAGGAAGACGTCTTCCAGGGAGGCGCCGGAGGCGGTGAGCCCCTGCAGGGCGTCGAGGCCGGCCAGCGCGGCCAGCACCTCGGCCGGGCGGCGCGTGGACAGGATCGTGCGATCGGGATGGATCTCGACGTCCTCGACCCCGGCGATCCCGCGGGCGCTGGCCTCGTCGATGGCCTCGGGCGCGAGGCTGATCCGCGTCGGGGCGTCGAGCCCGCGCACGAGGGCGGCGGGCGAGTCGAGCTCGAGGAGGCGGCCGTGGTCGATGATCGCGACCCGGTCGCACAGCACCTCGGCCTCCTCCATGTAGTGCGTGGTGAGCACGACCGTGCGGCCGGAGTCGTTGAGGCCCTCGAGGAAGTCCCACAGGTTGCGCCGGGCCTGGGGGTCGAGCGCGGCGGTCGGCTCGTCGAGGAAGACCACCTCGGGGTCGTGCACGAGGGCACAGGCGATCGAGAGCCGCTGCGCCTGCCCGCCCGACAGGTCCTCCACCCGGGAGCCGGCCTTGTCCTGCAGGCCGACCTGCTCGAGCAGGGCGTCGACCCGGTCCGAGCCGACGCCGTAGAGCGACCCGAAGGTGGCCAGCTGCTCGCGGGCGGTCAAGCGCTCGAAGAAGGCCGACGACTGCAGCTGCACGCCGAGGCGCCGCTGCAGGACGGGATCGCGCTTCCAGGGGTCGTGGCCGTCGATCGAGACCGAGCCACCGTCGGGGTGACGCAAGCCCTCGATCATCTCGAGCGCGGTGGTCTTGCCGGCGCCGTTCGGGCCCAGGAGGCCGAAGAACTCACCCGGCTCGACCGTGAAGGTCAGGTCGTCGACCGCGGTGAGGTCGCCGTAGGACTTCGTCAGTCCCGTGACCTCGATGCGTGCACCCATGAGGGCGACGCTAGCGGAGGCTCAGGCGTAGCTGTGCTGGCCCGAGACGAACAGGTTGACGACGTAGTAGCTGATGATGAACGTCACGAACCCGGCGAGCGCGAGGTAGGCGGCGCGCTTGCCCTTCCAGCCGGCGGTGACCCGGGCGTGCAGGTAGCCCGCGTAGACGATCCAGGTGATGAGCGCCCAGACCTCCTTCGGGTCCCAGCCCCAGTAGCGGCCCCACGCGAGATGGGCCCAGATCGGGCCGGAGATGAGCGCGCCGAAGGTCCACAGCGGGAAGCCGACCGCGTTGACGCGGAACGCCACCTGGTCGATGCGCGCGGCGGCCGGGAAGCGGTTGAGGACGGGGCCGACGCTGCCGCGCTCCTCCGCGCGGGCCTTGACCAGGTACAGCACGCTGGCGGCGGCACCGACCATGAACATCGCGGCGGCGGTCATGATCGAGGTGACGTGGATGTACTTCCAGAAGGTGTTCAGCGCGGGCACGAGGGGGCCGGCCGGGGTGTAGCTGGAGATCGACATCGCGAGGATGAACA
>JBEVDF010000322.1:0-3152 GCA_040514145.1 Aeromicrobium sp. | reverse complement strand
ACCACGCGCGCATAGGCCAACCGGTCGCGGTGGGCGGCGTTCATGCCGGACTGCACCTTGAAGACGAACGCGCTGAAGGCGTCGTCGACCTCGCGGACCGAGCCGTCGACGCCGGCGGTCGCGCCCGGTCCTGGAGCGAGGTCGAGCAGCAACTCCAGCAGTTGGGCCACGCCGAAGTTCTGCAGGGCCGAGGCGAACATGACCGGCGTGGTCTCACCGCCGAGGAAACGGTCCTGGTCGTGGTCGGCCCCGTCGAGGGAGAGCAGCTCGCTCTCGTCCGCAGCCGCGGCCCAGACGTCGGCGTCGACGTCCTCGACCTCCGACGGCGACAGGCGGCGCTCGGGTGCCCGCTCGGCCCCGCCGGCGGTGCGGGTGTACTTCACGAACTCTCCCGTGCGGCGGTCCAGGACGCCCCGGAAGTCACCGGCCTCGCCCACGGGCCAGGTCAAGGGCGTGGGACGCAGCTTGATCTGCTGCTCGATCTCGTCCATCAGGGCCAACGGCGACAGGCCCGGGCGGTCCCACTTGTTGATGACGGTGATCACGGGGATGCCGCGCAGCGCGCACACCCGGAAGAGCTTGAGGGTCTGGGGTTCGAGGCCCTTGCCGGCGTCGACCAGCATCACCGCCGAGTCGACCGCCGACAGCACCCGGTAGGTGTCCTCCGAGAAGTCGCTGTGGCCGGGAGTGTCGACCAGGTTGACCACGTGGTCGCGGTACACGAACTGCAGCGCCGCGGACGTGATCGAGATGCCACGCGCCTTCTCCATGTCCATCCAGTCCGAGACGGTCGCCTTGCGGTCGTCCTTGCCGTGCACGGCACCGGCCTGGTTGATCACGCGGGCGTGCAGCGCGAGCGCTTCGGTCAGGGTGGACTTGCCGGCATCGGGGTGGCTGATCACTGCGAAGGTGCGGCGCGGACGTTTGTCGGACACCTCATGAATTTACCCGGCGGCGCAGTACGCGGACTCAGCGCAGTGCAGAGGACGCCGGATCGGTGCTGAGCACCCGGACCGCGAGGGTGGTCGTCGTCTCGACGCCCAGATAGCTCACGACCGTGTTGACGCGACCGAGGTCCAGCGGGAGCAGACCCGGTGTGCCGGGCACGTCGGGGGTCAGGCCGAGGTCCAGGTCCTCGCGTCCGGACATCAGCCGGACGTTGAAGTCGAAGCGCTCGCGAGCCTGCGGGGCCGCGAGCCGGCGCACGATGGTGGCGCCCATCCGACGCGAGCCGGTCTCCGCCGCCCACGCGTCGAGGGTCGCGGCGAGGGTGCGCCCCTCGTTGTGGTCGATGTCGGCCCAGACGGTCTGCATGGAGCCGGCTTGGGTGAGGAGCATCGCCGCGGTCTTCTCGCCGATGCCGGAGACTCCCGGGAGGTTGTCGCTGGGATCCCCGCGCAGGGCGGCGAACGCGAGGTAGTGCTCGGCGGCGACGCCGTACATGCTCAGGAGCCGAGCCGGGTTGAGCAGCGGCGATCCGTCGATGCCGCCGTTGATGAGGCGAAGGACCTGGGTGTGTTCGCTGATGTGGGCGAACGCGTCCCGGTCGGACGTGATGATCACGCAGTTCCAGCCGTTGTCGCGCGCCCACCTGGCCCCGGAGGCGCTGACGTCGTCGGCTTCGAGCCCCGGGGGAGTGACGGTGGCCAGGCCGAGGGCATCGAGGAACGTCCCCGCGCGATCGAGCTGCTCGACGAGCGCCGCATCCTTCGGCGCGCGCCCCGCCTTGTAGTCCGGATAGAAGTCCGCGCGCCAGGACGCGACCCGGTCGTCGAGTCCGAAGATCACCGCATCGGGGGCGAACCGCTCGATCGCCTCGATGATCTGGCGCAGCATGCCGTGGAGCGCCCAGGCGGGCCGGCCCGACCTGTCCGTCAGCCTCGTGTGGGCCCGCGCGTGGTGATTGCGGTGCAGGAGCGAGGGGGCGTCGACCACGAGCAACAGCTTGCGGGGACGCGGATCGGGGGCAGGCATGGGAATCCTCGCCATTGTAGGGACAGCGACCCCGACGGCCACCGCGTCGACGGCGCGCGGAGGGCCCACAGCACAATGGACGACATGAGTCCCACGGTTCCGGCGCCGCTGCCCTACGACGAGGGGCTACGTCAGAAGATCGCAGCCCATCTCGCCGGGCACGATCGCCGCGTCGCGGACACCGAGGGGCGGCGCCGCGCGGCGGTGGCCGTCGTCCTCGTCGACTCCGAGGTCGGGGAGTCCCGCATCGACCCGGCCCCCGGCAGCGATCTGGACCTGAGTGCGGACGCCCTCCACGATCTCGACGGCCGCATGCAGGACGTCTCGGGCGGTGCGGCGTTCCTGCTGAGTCGCCGCTCGGGCAGGCTCCGCGCTCACTCGGGCCAGTGGGCGCTGCCCGGTGGCCGCATCGACGACGGCGAGGACGCCGTCGCGGCCGCGATCCGCGAGACCGACGAGGAGCTCGGCGTGAGGCTGTCTCCCGATGACGTGATCGGGCTGATGGACGACTACCCGACGCGCTCGGGCTACGTGATCACCCCGGTCGTGCTGTGGGGTGGGGGCCGGCTCGATCTGCACCCGTCACCGGACGAGGTCCTCGCGGCCTACCGGGTGGGACTGCACCAGCTGCTGCGCTCGGACTCCCCGCGGTTCCTGGAAATCCCCGAGAGCGACCGCCCGGTGGTGCAGATCCCACTGGGCGACACCGACCGCGTCCACGCGCCGACGGGAGCCGTCCTGCTGCAGCTCCGCCGCCTCGGACTCGAAGGCGACCCGACCCGCGTGGACGACCTCGAGCAGCCCACCTTCGCCTGGCGCTGAGCCGGCGCGCCGTTGCTGGAGCAGCTCGAACCGCAGGTACCAGACCAGCATGAAGACCGTGCTGCTCAGGTGGAACGAGTGCAGTGCCCACAAGGGCCCGGGCGGGAGGCTGAACACGTACACCGAGTGCACGGCGTTGCCCACGTTCGTCAGGGCCAGGTGGCCCAGGCTGTAGGAGCCGAGGTCGCGCGTACGCAGCGCCTTGAGGAGCATCGGGAAGGTGCTGGAGACGAAGATCACCGTGGAGACGATCCCGGCAAGCACCGGCATCGCGGTGTTCATGACCGAGGAGAGCCACGAGTGGGCGCTTTCGGACCTGGTGGCGCAGGGTGGTCGGCCCCACCGGAACGAACGAC
>JBEVDF010000297.1:0-2602 GCA_040514145.1 Aeromicrobium sp. | reverse complement strand
ACGTGGTCGCCCTGGGTGCTGCTGTCGTGCGCCTTCATGGCGATGTCGCTCAACCAGCGCGCCTACCAGCTGTCGCGCCTGTCGCACTCGATGCCGGTGCTGAACGTGACCTCGGTGCTGCTGTCGATCCTGCTGGGGTCGGTGCTGTTCCAGGAGTCGCTGCCCACGTCGCCGGGGACGCTCGCGCTGCAGGCCGTCGGTCTCGTCGGCATCGCGTGGGGCCTCTACCGGATCGCCGACGCCGGCAGCCGCACCCGCGTCGCCTGACCTCCGCGCGCCCGGGTCAGGGTCGGCGGGCGGTGACGAAGCGCGGGCGTTCGGCGAGGTCGGCGTGGTCGCGGACCTCGGCCCAGCGCGACGTGAAGACGGCCGGTGCGCTCTCGCCCTGCGCGTCGGCGTGCTCGGCCCCGACGACGCCGCCCGAGCGCAGCAGCCGCCACGCCACCTGCTCCACCACGCGCATCGCGTCGAGGCCGTCGTCGCCCGACCACAGAGCCAGCTGCGGGTCGTGGTCGCGGGCCTCGGGCGCCACCGACTCCCACGCGTCGAGCGGGATGTACGGGGGGTTCACCACGACCACGTCGACCGTGCCGTCGAGCTCGGGGAACGCGTCGGACATGTCGCCGCGGCGCAGGTCGACGCCGGTGCCGTCGAGGTTCCGCAGCGCCCAGCCGTAGGCCTTCTCATCGAGCTCGACGGCGTGGACCCGGGCCTCGGGCAGCTCGTGCACCACCGAGAGCGAGATCGCGCCGGAGCCGGCACACAGCTCGACGACGACGGGCGGCCGGCCCCGCTGCAGGACCTCGCGCGCGGCGTCGATCGCCCACCCGGCGAGCAGCTCGGTCTCGGGGCGGGGCACGAACACGCCCGGCCCCACCTCGACGTCGACGTAACGGAACGCGGCCGTGCCGGTGATGTGCTGCAGCGGGACCCGCCGGGCTCGCGCCGCGATCATCTCGAGGTAGGTGCGGCGCTGCACGTCGTCGACGCGTGCCGTGAGCGTCAGCAGCGCCCGAGGCGTGCCCGTGACGTGGCTGAGGAGCACCTCGGCGTCGTGCCGCGGGGACGCGACGCCGCCCTGCTCGAGGGTGGAGGCGGCCTCCTCGAGCAGGCGACGCGTGCTCACGGGCGGTCCTCGAGGGCCGCGAGGCGGTCGGCCAGGTCGGCCTCCACGAGCGAGCCGATCACGTCGTCGAGCGCGCCGTCGATGACCTGGTCGAGGTTGTAGGCCTTGAATCCGGTGCGGTGGTCCGAGATCCGGTTCTCCGGGAAGTTGTAGGTCCGCACGCGCTCGGAGCGGTCGACCGTGCGCACCTGCGAACGGCGGGCGTCGGACGCCTTGGCGTCGGCTTGCGCCTGGGCGGCGTCGAGCAGGCGCGAGCGCAGGATGCGCATCGCCTGCTCCTTGTTCTGCAGCTGCGACTTCTCGTTCTGGCAGCTCACGACGATCCCGCTGGGCAGGTGCGTGATGCGCACCGCCGAGTCGGTGGTGTTGACGCTCTGCCCGCCCGGTCCGGACGAGCGGAAGACATCGATCCGGAGCTCGTTGTCGTTGACCTGGACGTCGACGTCCTCGGCCTCGGGCAGGACCAGGACACCCGCCGCCGACGTGTGGATCCGGCCTTGGGACTCGGTGACGGGCACGCGCTGGACGCGGTGCACTCCACCCTCGAACTTGAGCTTCGCGAAGGGCGCCTCCCCCGGCTCGGGGGTGCCCTTGGCCTTCACCGCGGCGGTGACCGACTTGTAGCCGCCGAGCGCGGTCTCGGTGGAGTCGAGCACCTCGACCTTCCAGCCGTGCCGCTCGGCGAACCGCGAGTACATCCGCAGCAGGTCGGCGGCGAACAGCGCCGACTCGTCACCGCCCTCGCCGCCCTTGATCTCGAGGATCACGTCCTTGCCGTCGGCGGGATCGCGCGGCACGAGCATGTGCTCGAGGCGCTCGGCGAGCTCGGGGACGCGGCGCTCGAGGTCGGCCGCCTCCTCGGTCATGTGCAGCTCCTGGGCTGCGACGAGGTCCTCGCCGGCCTCCTGCCACTCGCGGTAGACGCGGATGATGGCGGTCAGCTCGGCGTACCGGCGCCCGAGGTCGCGGGCGCGGCGCGCGTCGGAGTGCACGGCCGGATCGGCCAACTGCTGTTCCAACTCGGCGTGCTCGTCGATCAACGACTCGACTGCTTCGAACACGTTGTCACCTCCTGCGCTCGGGTGCCCGGACACGACAACGGCGCCGGTCGCTCCACAGAGCGACCGGCGCCGGAGAAGTTCTACTTCTTGCCGTAGCGCTTCTCGAACCGGGCCACGCGGCCGCCGGTGTCGAGGATCTTCTGCTTGCCCGTGTAGAACGGGTGGCAGGCCGAGCAGACGTCGGCGCGGAGGGAGCCCTCGGTCGCCGTGCTGCGGGTGGTGAACGAGTTACCGCAGGTGCAGGTGACCTGGGTCTCCACGTACGCGGGGTGGATGTCCTTCTTCATGATGTCCTCTCGTGGGTCGCCGGGTCGGGACGCGGGCGTGCGGACCGTGAACCGGAACCAAGGATTGATTGTGCCAGTGGCTCCTTGCATAACCCAAATCGGGCCCGAAGTGTTCCCCTGTCCTCAAA
>JBEVDF010000268.1:0-3012 GCA_040514145.1 Aeromicrobium sp. | reverse complement strand
CCGAAGCTCATCCCCGAGATGTTGACGACCGACGCCGGGCGGAACGCGTGCCGCCGCCCGCGCGGCCCGCCGAGCACCTTCGCGGACGGGAGCGGCATCCCCTCACTGCCGTGCGGTGCGGTGGTGGCGCCGGGACCGGCGAACGTGCGGTGCTTGACGATCGGATAGCCGACGACGTGCTCGACGTCGTTGTCGGTGCCGAAGCCGAAGTAGTTGTTCTCGCCCTTGGAGCTGGCGTAGACCCAGCGCCGCTGGTCGCGCGAGAACGGACGCTCCTCGTCGTTGCTGGTCACGATGTACTGGCGCAGCTCGGGCCCGACGGTCTCGACCCAGTAGCGGAAGTGCCCGATGACGGGGAAGTTGCGCAAGATCGCGTGCTTCTTCTGCGTGAGGTCGTAGGCGACCACGCCGCCCAGCGCGGCGGCTGCCAGCCCCGCGATGCCTGCGCCCGCCCGTGTGCCTGGTTCCATTCTTCAGGTCTAACCCCCCGCGTGCCCGCTGTCGAGTCGACCGTCGACGAGGATGCCGCCGTCGGGCGCGCCCGGTCCGTGACGCAGCTCCAGGTCGCGCCCGCGCAGCCGCTCGCCGCAGTCGGAGCACGTCAGCTCGGCGTGGGCGACGTGGCCGCACGTCGTGTGCACGGCCTCCACCGGGGCCCCCTCAGGGGCGAGCCAGCGGTCGCCCCACTGGCGCAGCATCGTGAGGACGGGCCACAGGTCGCGCCCCTTCTGCGTGAGGACGTACTCCGACCTCGGCGGTCGCTGTGAGTACGGCACCTCTTCGAGGATCCCGTGCTCGACGAGCGTCTGCAGGCGCGCCGACAGGACGTTCCGGGCGATCCCGAGGCGACTGTGGAACTGCTCGAAGCGGGTCACCCCCATGAGCGCGTCACGCAGGATCAAGGGTGTCCACCACTCCCCGATCACCTCCAGACTCTGGGCGATCGAACAGTTCATGTCGGCGAAGCTGCTGCGGCGCATGATCCCAGCGTAGTCAGTTGCGCCATGCAACGCACTAGGTCTAGTGTGCGTTTCGTGACACAACTGACCACGCGCACCGCCTCGCCGCGCGCCGTGATGGCGGTCGTCGCCGTGGGCGTCCTGCTGTCCGGCTTCGACCTGTTCATCGTCAACGTCGCGCTCGGCGACATCGCCGCCTCGATCGGCGTCAGCGACCTCGCCGACCTGTCGTGGATCCTCAACGCCTACGCGATCACGTTCGCGGCGCTGCTCGTACCCGCCGGGCGGATCAGCGACCTCATCGGCAGCAAGAACGGCTTCCTCGCCGGGCTGCTGGTGTTCACGCTCGCGTCGGCGGCGTGCGCCTTCAGCCCCGGACTCGGCACCCTCGTCGGCTTCCGGATCGTCCAGGCCGCGGGAGCGGCGATGATGATCCCCTCGTCGCTGGGCCTCGTGCTGACCTCCTTCCCGGCCGAGAGTCGCGCCGGCGCGGTGCGACTGTGGGCCGGGCTCGGCGGTGTCGGCGCCGCTCTCGGGCCGGTGGTCGGCGGCTTCCTCGTCCAGGCCGACTGGCGCTGGATCTTCCTGGTCAACGTGCCGCTGGGGCTCGCGGCCACGGTGGTCGGCTGGAAGGTCCTCCCCGCCACCTCCGGGCATGCCGGGCGGCGCCCCGGCCTCGGCGGCGCCCTGCTGCTGGTCGCGACCGTCGCCGCTCTGGTCCTGCTCCTGGTCGAGGGCTCGGAGTGGGGCTGGACGTCCACGCGGACCCTCACGGTCACGACGATCGTGGTCGCCGGACTCGCCCTCAACGCCTTCGCCGTCGCACGGGCCGCCGACCCGATCGTGAGCCTCGGCCTGCTGCGTACGCCGTTCTTCGCGCCGATGGGCCTCACGCTCCTGACGTTCCACGTGGCGTTCGGCGCGATGCTGCTCTCGCTCGTGCTGTGGCTCCAGGACGCGTGGGGCCTGTCCGCACTCCAGACCGGCCTGGGCATCGCGCCGGGTCCGCTCCTGGTGCCCTTCGTGGCGGTCTACGGAGGGCGGCTCGTCTCGGCGATCGGCGCCCGAGCCGTGGTCACGCTGGGCACGGTCGTGTTCGCCGCCGGCGTGGCGTCATGGGCACTGCTCGCCGGCCCCTCCACCACCTACGCCGCGACGATCCTGCCGGGCCTGCTGCTGACCGGGATCGGCGTCGGACTCGTCGTCCCGCCCTCCATGGCGCTGGGCTGCAGCCACCTCCCGCCGGAGCACCACGGCACCGGCTCGGCCGTCCTGCAGACCGCGCGCCAGGTGGGCATCGCGGTGGGCGTCGCCGCCCTCGTCGCGGTCCTCAACGCCCAGCCGCCGGGCCCCGACGCCTTCACGACCGCCTGGTGGATGACCGCCGCCTTCGCGCTGGTCGCCAGCGCCACCGCGATCGGACGGTCGCCGCGATGACCGCCGTGATCGCCGACGTGCTCGACGGTGCGCACGGCGTCGACCTGCGGCCCTTCAACGGCTTCGGAGGGCTGCAGGGCGGGGTCGTCGCGGCCATCATGCTGCGCGAGATGCGCACCGCTGCGTCGCCCGACCTGGTCCCGATCGAGCTCACCGCGCACCTCGTGCGACCCGTCACCGAACGCCTCGACGTGCGCGCCGAGCTCGCGCACGAGGGCCGCGCGACCCAGCTCGCCACCGCCACGGCCACCTCCGGCGGCCGGACCGCGGCCGTGGCCACGGCCGTGCTGGCGGCACCGCGCCGCCCCGACGTTCCGACAGACCCCGGCCGACCGCCCGTCATCGACATCCCGCTCGACCGGGCCCGGCGCTTCGTCGTTCCCCCCGAGTTCGTCCCCATCAGCACCCGGATCGAGATCCGGCCCGCCACCGCTCCCCTGCCGTTCTCGGCCTCGACCGAGCCCAGCCTGTGCGCGTGGATCCGGCTCAACGAACGGGTCGAGGACCCGTGGGAGCGGCTGCTCGTGCTCTCCGACGCGCTGGCCCCGTCCTTCTCGGCGGTGCTCAGCGAGCTGCGCACGATCCCCACGGTGCGCACCACGGTCCGGTTCACGCC
>JBEVDF010000245.1:0-15992 GCA_040514145.1 Aeromicrobium sp. | reverse complement strand
TCAGGCGACGTGGACGAGGGTCTCCTGCACGAAGCCGAGCCAGTCGAAGACGTCGCCCATGGCGACGGTGGCCTCGTCGTCGGACTCGGCCAGCCGCTCGGCGTCCTCCTCGGTCTCGATCCCCAGCCGCACGGCCAGGGCGATCCGGATGTCGGTCAGCGCCCGCAGCCACGCCATGACCTGCGCCTCGTCGAGCTCGACCTCCACGTGCTTCGCGCCCACGTCGAGCCCACCGGCCTCGAGGCTCTCGATGACGATGCGCGCGTTGCCGACCTTGGTGGCCGAGAGCGACTGCTCGGTGAAGCGGCGGAACTCGCCCGCCTCCACCGGATCGTCGCGGTACGCGTCGGGCAGCAACCGGGCCAGCACGGGGTCCTCCGGCGGCAGGGCCGGTCCCGTCATGCCGATGAGGGACGCCAGGGGGTCGGGCTCGGACTCGCTGGGACCGTTGCGGTCCTGGAGCAGCTCGACGACCTGGCTGGCGAGGTTCACCATCAGCTGGGCCTCGTTGAGCTCGAACGTGGCGGTGACGGTGCCGCGGCGCCGGCGGCGGAACGGCTTCACACCTCGCTCCGCTCGAGCGTGGCCCACAGGCCGTACTCGTGCATCGCCTGCACGTGGCGTTCCTGCTCCTCGCGGCGGCCGCTGGAGACGATCGCGCGACCCTCCTCGTGCACGGCGAGCATCAGCTGGGTGGCCTTCTCCTCGGTGTAGCCGAAGTAGGTGCGGAACACGAACGCGACGTACGACATGAGGTTCACCGGGTCGTTCCAGACGATGGTCACCCACGGGTCCTCGAGCTGGACGACGAGGTCGGCGTCGGGCTGCTCGGTCTCGACGGGGGTGGGGGTGGTCACGGCTCCATTGTGCCTGCCCGGGCTCGCCCGCACGAAGGTCGCGGTAGTCCTACGCTGATCCCATGGTGTCGACCGCGCTGCTGACCGACCACTACGAGCTGACGATGCTGCAGGCCACGCTGGCCGACGGCACCGCCTCCCGGCGCAGTGTCTTCGAGGTGTTCGGGCGCCGCCTCAACGGCGGCCGGCGGTTCGGCGTGGTGGCCGGCACGGGACGCGTCCTCGACGCGCTGGCCGATTTCCGCTTCGACCGCGAGGAGATCGAGTTCCTGCGCTCGGCGAACGTCGTCGACGACACCACGTGCGACTGGCTGGCCGACTACCGCTTCACCGGTGACATCTGGGGCTACCCCGAGGGCGAGCTGTGGTTCCCGGGCTCGCCGATCCTGCGGGTCGACGCGTCGTTCGGCGAGGGTGTGATCCTCGAGACGCTGATCCTGTCGATCCTCAACCACGACTCGGCGATCGCCTCGGCCGCCACTCGCATGACCATGGCCGCCGGCGACCGCCCCTGCATCGAGATGGGCACGCGGCGCACCCACGAGGAGGCCGCCGTGGCGTCGGCGCGGGCCGCGTACATCTGCGGCTTCGCCGCGACGTCGAACCTCGAGGCGGGCCGCCGTCACGGCATCCCCACGGCCGGCACCGCCGCCCACGCCTTCACCCTCGTGCACGACAGCGAGCGCGACGCGTTCACCTCGCAGGTCCGCTCGCTCGGCCACGACACGACCCTGCTCGTCGACACCTACGACGTGCCCCAGGGCGTCGCCGCGGCGATCGAGGTCGCCGGTCCGACCCTCGGCGGCGTGCGGCTGGACTCCGGCGACCTCGGCGACGTCGCCCGGGCCACGCGGGCCCAGTTGGACGCGGCCGGCAACACCCAGACCCGCATCACCGTCACGAGCGACCTCGACGAGTACGCGATCGCCGCCCTGGCCGCCGCGCCGGTGGACGGCTACGGCGTGGGCACCTCGCTGGTGACGGGCTCGGGCGCGCCCACCAGCGGATTCGTCTACAAGCTCGTGGCCCGCGAGGCGGCGGACGGCACGATGCTCGCCGTCGCGAAGAAGAGCAAGGACAAGGCGTCGGTGGGTGGCCGCAAGACGGCGATGCGCCGGCTCAGCGCCTCCGGCATCGCCGAGGCCGAGGTGGTGGGCATCGACATCGCCCCGCGCGACGACGGCGACGACCGCGAGCTGATGGTGCCGCTCATGGAGGCCGGGAAGCGGGTCGACAACTCGAGCCTGCAGGATGCGAGGGAGCGGTTGCAGGCCTCGCTGCGCGAGCTGCCCGCCGCCGCGCGACGACTCTCCAAGGGGGATCCCGCGATCCCCACGATCTACGAGGAGGACTGACATGCCCGGACCCCGCACGCTGGTCGTCGTTGACGTCCAGAACGACTTCTGTGAGGGCGGCTCGCTGGCGGTGGCCGGCGGCGCTGCCGTGGCCGAGGCCGTGGCCGACCTCATCGCCGAGGGCGACTACGAGCTCGTGGTGGCCACCCGCGACGCCCACATCGATCCCGGCGCCCACTTCAGCGACGTCCCGGACTACGTCGACTCGTGGCCGCCGCACTGCGTGGTGGGCACCCCCGGCGCCGAGCTGCATCCGCCCCTGGAGGACGAGCTGTTCGCCGCGATCTTCGACAAGGGCGCGTACGCGGCCGCCTACTCGGGCTTCGAGGGCACCGACGAGGAAGGCCGCGACCTGTTGGACTTCCTGCGTGAGCACGGCGTCGAGGAGATCGACGTGTGCGGCATCGCCACCGATTTCTGCGTCCGCGCCACGGCCCTCGACGGCGTGGCCGAGGGCTTCACGGTCCGGGTGCTGCAGGACCTGACCGCGGCCGTCTCCCCGGAGAGCCTCGACCGCGTGCAGCAGGAGTGGGCCGCCGCCGGCGTGTCGACCTCAGCCTCCTGACCGGCGGCCCCGACCGGACGTGGTCAGCCGGCGACGAGCTCGAGGGTGCGCACGCGGCCGGGCGTGGTGCGCGGGTCGGCGCCGCGGTGCGCCGAGGCCACCGGGTGCAGCATGACCTCGTCCACGTCGAACTGGGCGGCGAGCGCCTCCAGCTCCTTGCGTGCTGTGTCGGGGTCCCCCACCACCATGCGCGCGAGCCCGGAGTCGACGAGCGACTCCATGCCCGGGTCGAGCTCGAGTGCCTCGGCGTCCTCGACGAGGTCGATCGGGGTCAGCGGCTTGCCGGTCTGCAGGCGGGCCATGTTCTGCAGGTTGGGCAGGGCCAGGGCGGTGGCCTCGTCGACGGTGTCGGCCACCACGATGTTCACGGTCAGGAACGTGGTGGGGCGCTCGCACACGTCGCTGGGCCGGAACTCGCTGCGGTAGACCTCCAGCGCCTCGGCGGTGCCGTGACCGCTGAAGTGGTGCGCGAAGACGTAGGGCAGGCCCTTCGCGGCGGCGAGGTGGGCCGAGTACATCGACGAGCCGAGCAGCCACAGGTCGGGCGTGCTCGTGGCGGCGGGTGTCGCCTTCAGCACGTACTGCTGGTTCGGGATCGGCACGCGCACACCGCGCCCATCCATCAGCGCGACGACGTCGTCGAGGTAGCGCGGGAAGTTCTCGATGTCGGAGTCGTCGCGACCGGCGGCACCGCGCAGGGCCCACGACGTGACGGGATCCGAGCCGGGCGCGCGGCCGATGCCGAGGTCGATGCGGCCCGGGAACGCCGCCTCCAGCAGGGCGAACTGCTCGGCCACCGCGAGCGGGGCGTGGTTCGGCAGCATGACGCCGCCCGAGCCCATGCGGATGCGCTCGGTGGCGGCGGCGAGCAGCGCGATCAGCACCGGCGGCGACGCGGCCGCGACGGCCGGCATGTTGTGGTGTTCGGCCACCCAGTACCGCTCGAAGCCCAGCCGGTCGGCCGTGCGCGCCAGCTCCGTGGCGGCGGCGACGGCATCACCGGTGGTCTGATCGGTGCGAACAGGGACGAGATCCAGAACCGAAAGCTTCACACAGGGGTCAACCCGGACGACGGCCGTTCGATTCCCCACCGGCTAGCGTCGAGCCATGCGCGAGGCATTCGGAGCGACGTTCATCGGACCCGAGGGGTACCTCAACACCCCCGCCTACGGATTGCCCCCGCAGGCCACGGTCGACGCCCTCGAACGCATCCACCGCGGGTGGGCGGCGGGCACCGTGGTCGGGGCCGACTTCGACGCCGACATCACCGCCGGCCGGGCGGCGTTCGCCCAGATCGCGGGCGTCCCCGTGGAATCGGTCGCGATGGGCTCGTCCGTGGCGTCCCTCCTGGGCCCCGTGGCGTCCGTGCTCCCCGACGGCTCGAGCGTGCTGGTGGCCGAGGGCGAGTTCACCTCGGTCAGCTTCCCGTTCGCCGCCCACCACGCGCGCGGCATCACGGTCACCGAGGCTCCGCTCGAGCGCCTCCCCGAGCTCGCTCGCGACCACGACGCCGTCGCCGTGTCCACGGTGCAGTCGGCCGACGGGGCGCAGGCCGACCTCGCCGCGTTGCGCGCCGCCACGGAGGGAACCCCCACCATCGTGATCCTCGACGCGACCCAGCAACTGGGCTGGCGACGACTCGACCTCGCGTGGGCGGACGTCGTCACGAGCTCGAACTACAAGTGGCTGCTGGGGCCGACCGGCATCGCCTGGGCCTCCTACTCCCAGCCCCTGGTCGAGCGGCTCGTCCCCCACCACGCCAACCGTTACGCCGGCGGCGCCCCGTGGGAGACGACCTACGGGCTGCCGCTGCGCCTGGCGCCGGACGCGCGACGCTTCGACATCTCGCCGGCGTGGTTCCCGGTCGTGGGCGCGGCGGCCAGCCTCACGTGGATGGCCACGCTCGACCTCGACGCCGTGACCGCGCACTGCCTCGATCTGGCCGGCCGGGCGCGGGAGGCCCTGGACCTGCCGCCGGGCGACTCGGCCATCGTCGCGATCCCCACCGAGCACGCGGCCACGCGGCTGCAGGACGCGGGACTGCGGGCCTCCGTGCGCCAGGGAGCGGCCCGCATCGGGTTCCACCTGTACAACGACGAGGACGATCTCGACCGCGTGGTCGAGGCCCTGCGTGCGTGACGCCCGGCCCGACGAGGGAGTCGTCGAACCGGGCGTCACTTCCCAGAGGAACCCTGAGTTGTACGTTCGCACGACCTTCACGGCCGCGCGAGCCGAGCTCAGGTTCCGAGCTCCTCGATGAGGAAGCCGCCGGGGTAGCTGCGAATCCGTCGCGAGTCCCGCACCCGCCGCGGCTCGGTGCGCTCGGGCATGAACCGGACCACCCGACCGCGCAGGCGCAGTGCTCCGTGGCAGAGCTGCTCGAACCAGGCCGGCGGCTGCTCGTATCCGAACGCCGTGCGCAGGTGGGGATCCATGATCGCGATGCTGAAGCGCCGCACTCCCGGCCGGAGCGGCCGCGGGTAGAAGGTGGTGAGCAGGTCGAGGGTCGCATCGGCCACGGCCCGCGACCGCGGGTCGAAACGGTAGTGCTCGTCCTCGTACTCGTCGAGCAGGCTCTCGAACCCGGCCAGGTCGTCGGGCAGGTCGCGAATCCCCATCAGTCGGCCGAGGCGGAGGTAGTAGTTCACGCCCGCGACGTCCTCGTCCTGGGTGGTGCGGCGCCAGCCGTAGCGGTTCACCCACCGGTTGGGCATCACGACGAACGTCGCGAGCACGTACCGCATGTCGTCGTTGGCGATGCCGTAGCGGCCGTGCATCTGGTTCATCCGGCGGATCGCGGCGCGGCCCGGATCGCTCTCGAGACCCTGGTCGACGATCTCGCCCAGCAGCAGGGCGGTGTCGTCGTGGCGGCGCTGCGTGTCGGTGTTGAACTGGCCCGTGTCGTACAGCAGACGTCCGATGGAGGGCACGGCGTAGGTGCGGAACAGGGCGAAGCTCAGCGACTGCTCGAGGTCCCACGGGAAGTCGTACTGGGCGAACAGCCGCGAGATCTCCTCGTAGTCGACCGCGGGGTCGAGCCCGGCCGACCGGATGCGACGGCTCATCTCGGCAGCACGACGTGGGCGGCGACGTAGTCGACGATGTCCCGCACCGCGTGGGCGGCGGCCGGGGACACCCCGGGCAGGCTCAGGAACCCGTGCACCGTGCCCGGGTACTCGCGGTACCGGACCGGGACCCCGGCGCGCTGCAGCGCCTTGCGGTAGTGGTCGCCGTTGTCCAGCAGCGGGTCGTGGTCGGCGGTCAGGATGAACGCCGGCGGCAGGTCGTCGAAGGACTTCGCGCGCAACGGCGACGCCAGCGGGTCCTGCGTGCCGTACGCGTCGCCGAGGTAGAGGTGCGCGAACGCCGACATGTTCGCCGCCGACAGCACCGGTTCGTCGGGCATGCGCAGCTCGGAGGCGAACTTGTCGTACATCTCGACCGCGGGATAGATCAACACCTGGGCCCGGAGTCCGGGGCCACCCTCGGCCACCGAGCGCTGGGCGGCGACCGCGGCGAGGTTGCCTCCGGCGCTGTCGCCCATGACACCGATCCGGTCGAGGTCGATGCCGAGGTTGTCGGCGTGGTCGGCGATCCAGGTGAGCGCCTCCCACGTGTCGTCGACCGCCGCGGGGAACGGGTGCTCGGGGGCCAGCCGGTAGGACGGCGAGATCACGGTGGCACCGGTGCCGGCCGCGACGCGCGACGCGAGCCAGGCCGACTGCTCGGGCGAACCCTGCACCCAGCCGCCGCCGTGGAAGTTCACGATCGCGGGACGCGCCCCGCCGACGCCCGTGGGCCGGTGGACCAGGGCGCGCAGCGTGCGGCCCTTCAACGGGATGTCGATCGTCTCCGCGCGGGCCCGGCGGTCGGGCGTGCCGAAGACCATCCGGCCCGGCGGAGATTTCATCAGCTTCGTGCGCTGGGCGCGCAGCTCGGCGTAGTCGGTGGCCTCCTCGACGGGCGTGGCCACACGCTTCATGAGGGCGGCGAAGGCTCGGGTGCGCGGGGGCAGTGGGGCACTCACGCGCTCAGCCTAGGGGTGCGGACGCGATCTGCGTCACACGATCACGTCAGCCGGAGGCGCGCAGGGCCCAGTCGCGCAGGGTGTCGATCCGGCGCTTCAGCTGGTCGGTGGTGGCCTGCGCCGCGGGCGGGCCGCCGCACTCGTGGCGGAGCCGATTGTGGGTGACGCCGTGCGGCGATCCGGTGCGGTGGTGCCAGGCCGCGACGAGCGAGTTGAGCTCACGGCGCAGCTCGGCGCGGCGCTCGTACTCGACGTCGGCCTCGGCGCGCGCGGGCGCGACGTCGCGCTTGCGCGTGCGGGCACTGCGCAGCAGCTCGGCCACCTGGTCGCGCTCGAGCAGGCCGGGGATGCCCAGGAAGTCCAGCTCGTCGCTGTCGCCGGCGACCATCTCGTAGTCGATCGACGCGAACTCGTCGCCGTCGTAGACGACGCGGTCGAACGACGCCTCGCTGCCGAGGGCGGCGTACTGGTTGCCCAGCTGGTCGCTGGCGGCCTCGGACGCGTTCGCCCGCGCCATCATCGCGTCCTCGAGGGCGAACAGGTCGCCCTCGTCGTGCACGGGACGGCCGATCACGTGGTCGCGCTCGGCCTCGAGGTCGGCGGCGAGCTTCAGCAGGCCGGGGACGCTGGGCAGGAACACCGAGGCGGTCTCGCCGCGGCGGCGGGCGCGCACGAAGCGGCCGATCGCCTGGGCGAAGTACAACGGCGTGGCGACGGTGGTGGCGTAGACGCCCACCGCCAGGCGGGGCACGTCGACGCCCTCGCTGACCATGCGGACGGCGACCATCCACGGGGCGGTGCCGGCCGAGAACTCGGCGATCCGGGCGCTGGAGCCCGCCTCGTCGGAGAGCACGAGGGTGGGCTCGGTGCCCGTGAGCTCCTTCAACAGCTTCGCGTACGCGCGAGCCGAGTTCTGGTCACTGGCGATCACCAGGCCGCCGGCGTCGTGGATGTCGCGACGCACCTCGACCAGGCGCTTGTGCGCGGCCTCCAGCACCGCGGGGACCCACGAGCCGTTCGGGTCGAGCGCGGTGCGCAGGGCCTGGGCGGTCTGGTCCTTCGTGAGCGGCTCGCCGAGGCGGGCCGACACCTCGTCGCCCGCGCTGGTGCGCCATTGCATCTCGCCGGAGTAGGCCATGAACAGCACCGGCCGGACGACGCCCTCCCTGAGCGCCGAGCCGTAGCCGTAGGCGTAGTCCGCGACGCTGGAGATCGAGCCGTCGCCGACCGGGGCGTACGTGACGAACGGGATCGGGTTGTCGTCGGAGCGGAACGGCGTGCCGGTGAGCGCCAGACGGCGCACGGCCGGCTCGCAGGCCTCGAGCACCGCGTCGCCCCAGCTCATCGCGTCGCCGGCGTGGTGGATCTCGTCGAGGATCACCAGCGTGCGGCTGCGCTCGATCCGCACGCGGTGGCCCACCGGGTTGGTGGCCAGGCCCGCGTAGGTGACGCAGTAGCCGTCGAAGCGGGCGCCGAGCGCGCCGGAGAGGTTCGGCTCGAGCGCGATCCCCGAGCGCGCGGCCGACTGGGCCCACTGGCTCTTCAGGTGCTCGGTGGGAGCGACGACCACGACCCGCTCGATGATCCGGCGGTGCAGGAGGTCGGCGGCGATCGTCAGCGCGAACGTCGTCTTGCCCGCGCCGGGCGTGGCGACGGTGAGGAAATCGGCCGGTTGCGTGCGGGCGTACTGATCGAACGCCTCACGCTGCCAGGCCCGGAGTGACTGGGCCGAGCTCACTGGTCGGAGTCACTCCCGGAGTCGTCGTCGTCACCGGGGTTGAAGTCTTCCCAGATCTGCTTGCACTCCGGGCACACGGGGAAGCGCTGCGGGTCACGGCTGGGGACCCACACCTTGCCGCACAGCGCGATGACGGGGGTGCCCATGA
Organism: Aeromicrobium sp.; assembly: GCA_040514145.1. Taxonomy (GTDB): domain Bacteria; phylum Actinomycetota; class Actinomycetes; order Propionibacteriales; family Nocardioidaceae; genus Aeromicrobium. Next base: position 7,302 of record JBEVDF010000245.1, on the reverse strand, counting down.
CCATGGCCTCGGTCAGCTTGTCCTTCGGCACGTAGTGGCTGAAGCGCTCGTGATCGCCGTTGTCGAGGCGCTGGTCGGTGCGCTCGTCATGGACGGTCTGGGTGCCGCGGCCGAAGAATCCCACGCCCCCATCCTAGGCGACGGAACCCACACCGAGGACGGGTCCACGCGGACGGACTCAGTTCTGGGCCGGATCGTCGGGCAGGGTCGACCAGAATCGGGTCTCCCCCGGCTGGCGGCGCAGCACGTCGCTCCACAACTGGGCGGGGATGGGCGAGATGAGGTCGCCGTCTTCAGCCGGCAGCACCAGCCAGGCGCCCTCCTCGATCTCGGCCTCCAGCTGTCCCGGCGTCCATCCGGCGTACCCGGCGAACACGCGCAGGCCCAGCAGCTCGCCGCCGTCGGGAAGCGGGCCCTCGAGGTCGACCAGACCCACGCGGCCGGCCATCTGGCGCCAGCCGGGTGGGCCGCTGTTCACGTCGCTGACGACGCCGACGGCCAACGCGGAGTCCATCGCGACCGGCCCGCCCTCGAACAGGCACCCGGGCGCGTTGACGCAGTCGGCCCACTCGGGGAGCACCTCGTCGAGGTCGGATTCGAGCGGGCGATTGACGATGACACCCAGCGCGCCGTCCTCGTCGTGATCCAGGACGTACACGACGCTGCGCCAGAAGGGACCGGTCTCGATCGCCGAGGTGGCGACCAACAACTGGCCTCGCACCATTGCCATACCCCCATGATGCCCGATTCGGCGCCGTGCTCCCCTAGACTTGCCGGCATGGTGGACGCCGGGCGCGACGAGGAGTTCACCGTCGACGTGCTCGCCGAGCGGGCCGCGATGACGGTGCGCAACGTGCGCGCCTACTCCACCCGCGGACTGATCGATCCGCCGCGGCTCGAGGGACGCACCGGGTACTACACCCAGCAGCACCTCCAGCGCCTCATCCTCATCCGCACGCTGCTGAGTCGCGGCTTCACCCTGAGCGCCATCGAGGACGCGATCCTGAAGTCCCCGTCCACCGCCTCGAACGTGGCGCTGGACCTGCTCAGCATCTTCGAGGCCGACGACGCGCAGGACCCGAGCCAGACGATCAGCCGGGCCGAGCTGGCCTCGCTCGCGGGGCTGGGCCCCGACCACAAGCTCATCGACCAGATGATCGAGGTGGACCTGCTCGAGCGCGTCGACGACGACACGGTCCGGATGCTCGAGCCCAGCGTCGTGCGCCCGGGCGCCGCGTCGGTCGCGATCGGCCTGCACCCCGACAGCGTGGTCGACATCGTGCCGCACATGCGCGAGCACCTCGAGCAGATCTCCGACCGGTTCGTCCATCACGTCAGCCGCGACGTCGCCCAGCCGTTCCTCGATGCCGGACTGCCGCAGGAGGAGTGGCCGGTCGTCTTCGAGAAGATCGACCAGCTGATCCCGATCGCCAGCCAGGTCGTGGTGGCGATGTTCCGCAGCGTGCTGCGCGAGGCGATCGAGGTCGAGATCGGCCACAAGCTGGGCGAGCTGGCCGCCCAGGGCGACCAGCCGACCTCCTGACGCGGGCTACTTGGCGCTGAGCGCCGTGGACTCGCCCTTGCTCAGCAGCTCGATCCACGTCTTGCCGCGCGGCAGCTTCATGGCCTGACCGTCGCGGGTCGTCAGCACGATCGTCGAGGCGTTGTTCGCCTTCTTCCACTTCGCGTTCACCCGGGTGCCGCCCACGAAGACCACGGCCTTGCCGCCGCCCTGGAAGGTCGTCTCGGGAACGGGATTGCCGGCCGGGTCGGTGTACCCGGCGTCCTTCTCGTCGGCCCACAGCGCGACGAGGTTCTTCGCGCCGAACTCCTTGTCGCTGGTGCCGTTGGTGCGCTTCCACGCCTTGCCGTTGAACTTCCACGACGTGGTGTGGCTGCGCGAGAACTTCACGGTGGCGGCGGTGACCTGAGGACCCTTCGGTGCCGCGGCGCCGGCGTCGGCCCACTGGAAGTAGGGGCGCTCGGGCTGCTTGTTCTTGACGTCCTTGGCGAGCGTGCCGAGGTCGACGACCACGTTGTACGGCGCGTAACCGGAGTCGCGCGACATTCCGGCCGAACCGGCGTCCTGGGAGTGGATCGCGATCCCCGCGCCCTTGATGCGCGAGATCGTCTTGCCTGCGCCGCCGGACGCGACGATCTGCCCGCGGACCGGCTTCGCGATGCCGATGTCGGTGGCGCGCATGGAGCGCACGTGGCCCACGTTCGAGGGGGTCGCCGTGTAGAACAGCGCGGCGAGGCGGGTGATGCCGCCCTCCACCGTCTGCTCGACGACCAGGTCGGCGCGGTCGATGTTCGTCTGCGGCGCGGACGCCGGGGTGTTGTCGATCTTGACCACGAAGACGGGGTTCGCGGGCGTCTTCTTGAGCGTCGCGCCGGTCAGCGGGTTGATCGCGGCGATCTTCGCCGCCGTGGTCTTGGTCGGCTCCTTGGGGTCGGGGGCCTGCTTCGTCTCCCCGTCCGAGCAGGCGCCCAGGAGCAGCACGAGGGCACAGGTCACCGACAGCATCCGCAACTTCATGCCCTCAAGCATGCCTGAGGGGCGATGACTCCCCGCCCCCGGCTCGCCGGATTTCCGGGCTTCCTCGCCGTCGCAGCGCCGCTGTCGGAGTCCGGTGCCACGATGGGTTCCATGTCCTTCGGCCCCGCGACCGCCACGTGGTTCGACGAGTCCTTCAGCGCGCCCACGTCGGCCCAGACCGGGGCGTGGGACGCGATCGAGAAGGGTCGCCACACGCTCGTCGTCGCACCCACCGGATCGGGCAAGACCCTGGCGGCGTTCCTGTCGGCCATCGACGGCCTGCTGCACCGCGACCCCACGGTCGAGCTGCAGGGCACCTCGGTGCTGTACATCTCCCCGCTCAAGGCGCTGGCGGTCGACGGCGAGCGCAACCTGCGCTCCCCCCTCGTCGGGATCTCCGGGGTGGCGGCGCGGCTGGGCCAGGAGCTGGCCCCCGTGTCGGTCGGCGTGCGCACCGGCGACACTCCCCCGGCCGAGCGGCGCCGGCTGCAGACCCACCCGCCCGACGTGCTCATCACCACGCCCGAGTCGCTGTTCCTGCTCCTCACGTCCGCCTCGCGCGCCATGCTGCGCGGTGTCCACACCGTGATCGTCGACGAGGTCCACGCCGTGGCGGGCACCAAGCGCGGCGCCCACCTGGCCGTGTCGCTGGAGCGGCTCGACGACCTGCTCGACTCCCCCGCTCAGCGCATCGGCCTGTCGGCCACCGTCAGCCCGCACGACGAGGTGGCCCGCTTCCTGGGCGGCCGCGCACCGGTCGAGATCGTCGCCCCCGACGCGCCCTCCCGCCTCGAGCTGTCGGTACGGGTCCCGGTCGAGGACCTCACCGAGATGCCGCCACGCCACGAGGGTCCGCGTGAGGGCAGCGCCGCACGCGGGCTCGACGAGTCGCGACCCCAGGAGGCCGGCGGCACGATCTGGCCCCACGTGGAGGAGGCGATCGTCGACGCGATCGAGCAGGCGCGCACCACGATCGTCTTCGCCAACAGCCGCGGCGTCGCCGAGCGGCTCACCCAGCGGTTGAACGAGGTCTGGGTCGAGCGCGAGACGGGCTACCGGCCCGAGCCGGCCAACCGCCAGCCGGCCCGTCTGGGCGGGCTGTCCGGGGTGTCCTCCGGCACCGAGCCGGTGCTCGCGCGGGCCCACCACGGGTCCGTCAGCAAGGAGCAGCGGGCGATCATCGAGGACGACCTGAAGTCGGGTCGGCTGCGGTGCGTCGTGGCCACCTCCAGCCTCGAGCTGGGGATCGACATGGGGGCGGTCGACCTCGTCATCCAGGTCTCCGCGCCCCCGTCGGTCGCCTCGGGCCTGCAGCGCGTGGGTCGCGCCGGACACCAGGTCGGTGAGGTCTCCCGCGGGCTGGTGTTCCCCACCGGCCGCCACGACCTGCTCTCCACCACCGTCACGGTCGAGCGCATGCTGGCCGGCCGCATCGAACGGCTCTCGGTGCCGGCGAACCCGCTCGACATCCTCGCCCAGCAGACCATCGCGGCGTGTGCGCTCGAGCCGATCGACGTCGAGGCCTGGTTCGAGACCCTGCGGCGGTCGGCGCCGTTCGCCACGCTCCCCCACGCGGCGTTCGAGGCCACACTCGACCTCGTGGCGGGCCGGTACCCGTCCGACGAGTTCGCCGAGCTGCGGCCCCGGGCGGTGTGGGACCGGCAGGCCGGCACCCTCACGGGCCGTCCCGGGGCCCAGCGGCTCGCCGTCACCAGCGGTGGCACGATCCCCGACCGCGGCATGTTCTCGGTGGTGCTGGCCGGCGAGGAGGGCACCGCGGGGCGCCGCGTCGGCGAGCTCGACGAGGAGATGGTCTACGAGTCGCGGATCAACGACGTGATCGCGCTCGGCGCCACCAGCTGGCGGATCCTGGAGATCACGTCCGACCGGGTCATCGTGGTGCCCGCCTTCGGCCAGCCCGCGCGGCTGCCGTTCTGGCGCGGCGACGCGATGGGGCGTCCCTACGAGCTGGGCGAGGCGATGGGTGCGTTCCTGCGCGAGCTCAGCGCCCTCTCCCCCGCCAAGCAGCGCGCGCGGGTCGAGCAGGTGGGTCTGGACGCCAACGCCGTCGGCAACCTGTCGGCCCTCATCAAGGACCAGTACGAGGCCACCCGTCAGCTGCCCACCGACACCACGCTCGTGGTCGAGCGCTTCCGCGACGAGGTCGGCGACTGGCGCCTCGTCCTGCTCTCGCCCTATGGGCGCGCCGTGCACGCCCCGTGGGCGCTGCTGGTGGGTCGGCGGATCGAGCAGCGGTTCGGCGTCGACGGTGCCGTCGTGGCGTCCGACGACGGGATCGTGGTGCGCGTCCCCGACATCACCGGCGAGCCCCCGGGAGCCGACCTCTTCGACCTCGAGGACCCCGACGACCTCGAGCCGCAGGTCACCGAGCTCGTCGGTGGCTCGGCCCTGTTCGCCGCGCGCTTCCGCGAGTGCGCGGCGCGCGCCCTGCTGCTGCCCCGGCGCAATCCGGGCACCCGCGCGCCGCTGTGGCAGCAACGCCGGCGCGCCGCGATGCTGCTCGACGTCGCCCGCAAGTACCCCGACTTCCCGATCCTGCTCGAGACCGCGCGCGAGGTCCTGCAGGACGTGTACGACCTCCCGGCGCTGGTCATGCTCGCGCGCCGCCTGCGCTCGCGCGAGGTCGCTCTGGTCGAGGTCGGCACCGAGAGCGCCTCGCCGTTCGCCCAGCGCCTGCTGTTCGGCTACGTCGGCGCCTTCCTCTACGACGGCGACCTGCCACTGGCCGAGCGCCGCGCCGCTGCCCTCACCCTCGACCCCGAGCTGCTCGGTCAGCTGCTCGGCCGGGCCGACCTGCGCGAGCTGCTCGATCCCGAGGTCGTCGCCCAGACCGAGGCCGAGCTCCAGCGCCTCGTGCCCGAACGGCAGGCCAAGGACATCGAGGGGGTGTCCGACCTGCTCCGGCTGCTCGGACCGCTCTCGGTCGAGGAAGTCGCCGAGCGCACGCGCGAGGACGCCCGACTCGAGGTCCCGGCCTGGCTGAAGGAGCTGCGCGAGTCGCGCCGCGCGATCGAGGTGCAGGTGGGCGGGCAGGTCCGCTGGGCCGCGATCGAGGACGCGGGCCGGCTGCGCGAGGCGCTCGGCACCGCGCTCCCGCTGGGCGTCCCCGAGGCGCACCTGGTCACGGGGCCCGACCCCCTCGGCGAGCTCGTCGCACGCTTCGCCCGCACGCACGGCCCGTTCACCGGCGACGACGTCGCGCGCCGTCTCGCCCTCGGACCCGCGGTGGTGCGCGACGCCCTGCAGCGGCTCAACGAGGCTGGGCGGGTCACTCGCGGCGAGTTCCTCCCCGTGGCCTCCGGCGAGGCCGAGTGGGTCGACACCGAGGTGCTGCGCCGGCTCCGCAACCGCTCCCTCGCGGCAGCGCGCAAGCAGGTCGAGCCCGTCGACTCCGCCGCGTTCGCCCGCTTCCTGCCCGCGTGGCAGCACGTGGGATCGCAGCTGCGTGGCGTCGACGGCGTCCTCACCGTGGTCGATCAACTGGCCGGAGCCGCCCTGCCCGCCAGCGCGTGGGAGAGCCTCGTGCTGCCCGCCCGCGTGAGCGACTACTCCCCCGCGATGCTCGACGAGCTCACCACCGCGGGCGAGATCATGTGGACGGGTGCCGGCACCCTGCCCGGGCGCGACGGCTGGATCCGCCTGCTGCCCGGCGACACCCCGGCACCCGCCACGGGCGAACTCGTCGAGCCGGGCTCCGACACCGTCGCGGGCCGCCTGCTCGAGGTGCTCGGCGACTCCGGTGCGTGGCTCTTCGGCGAGTTGGCGTCCCGCATCGAGGACACCGACCGTGAGGGCCTCGTCGAGGCCCTGTGGCAGCTCGTCTGGACCGGCCAGGTCAGCAACGACACCTTCGCGCCCGTGCGCAGCCTCGTGGCCGGCGGCGGAACTCACCGCACCCGCCGCCAGGCGCCGCGGGCCCGGATGGTCGGCGGGCGGATGCGGGCACCACGGGCGATCGTGCCCCCGATCGCGTCGGGCCGCTGGTTCTCGGTCCCCCTGGGTGGCCAGACCACCGCCGAGCACGTCGCCCGCGCCGAGACGCTGCTCAACCGCTACGGCGTCGTCACGCGCGGATCGGTCCAGGCCGAGCAGACTCCCGGCGGCTTCGCGGCGGCCTATCGCGTGCTGCGCGAGATGGAGCAGAACGGCACGGCCCTGCGCGGCTACTTCGTCGACTCCCTCGGCGCGGCCCAGTTCGCCGCGCCGGGCGTCGTCGACCGGTTGAGGTCCTTCGTCCGCGACCCCGACGAGCCGGCCGACGCTCCCGCGCTCACCCTCGCGGCCACGGATCCGGCGAACCCCTTCGGGGCCGCGCTGCCGTGGCCCGATCGCGGCTCCGACGGCCACCGCCCGGCCCGGAAGGCCGGATCCCTGGTAGTCATCCACGACGGGCGGCCGGTGGTCTACCTCGAACGCGGGGGCAAGTCTGCGCTGACGTTCACCGAGGACGCCACCGCGCTCGCGGCGGCGGCCGCCTCACTCGTGCAGACCGTGCGGCGCGGACGCCTCGGCCGCGTCACGGTGCAGACCGCCGACGGCGAGCCCGTCGCCTCCACGCCGCTGGGCGAGGCACTCGCCGCCGCCGGGTTCGAGGCGCACCTGAAGGGGCTGCGACTCGATGCCTGAGGGCGACACCGTCTGGCGCGCCGCCCACCACCTGCACGAGGCGCTGGCGGGCCGGGTGCTCACCGCCACCGAGTTCCGGGTGCCGCGCTACGCCACCACCGACCTGTCCGGCGAGG
>JBEVDF010000204.1:0-5622 GCA_040514145.1 Aeromicrobium sp. | reverse complement strand
CCTGGACACCCTCCACCATGTAGGTCCGGATCCGGTGCACCGGGTTGAGCGCGGCCTGCGGGTTTTGGGAGATCATCGAGACCTCCTCAGCGCGAAACCTCCGCAGCTGCTCGCGGCCGTAGCCGAGCACGTCTTCGCCCCGGTAGGTGATCGAGCCGGTGGGCCGGGCGCCCCGCGGAAGCGTTCGGAGCATGGTGCGGAGCGTCATGGACTTGCCCGATCCGGACTCGCCCACGATGCCGAGCGCCTCGCCCTCGGCCACCGACAGCGACACCCCGGACAGCAGCGGCACGGGCCCGCGCGGCCCGGCCAGCTCGACGTCGAGGTCACGGAGCTCCAGCATCAGACCCTCCCTACCGCCCGGCGACCGCCGAGCCTCTCGCCGAGGTAGCCGAGCGCGGCCACGGTCAGCACGATGCACACGCCGGCGTACAGGCTCTCCTGCGGGTGGCCAGCGAGCAGCGAGGACTGCCCGGACGCGACCATCAGACCCCAGTCCGCGTCCGGGTCCTGAACCCCAAAGCCGAGGTAGGACAGCGCGGCCAGGTCGATCATGGCGTAGCCGAAGTTGATGGTGGCGCCGGTCGCGATTTGCTGCCGCACGTTCGGCAGCAGGTGGCGCACGGTGACCACCGGCCCCGCGACGCCCTGCAGTTCCGCGGAGCGCACGTACGGAAGGGCACGCTCGCGCAGGGCCACGCTGCGGATCACCCGCGCGGTGTACGGCGTGTAGCCGACGGCGAGCGCGAGCACCGCGGTCGTGACCCCACCGCCGAACACCGCCGCGGCGAGCAACGCCAGCAGCAGGTTCGGGAAGGCAAACAGAAAGTCGAGCAGCCGGCTCACCGCGCTGTCGACCCAGCCGCCACACCAGGCGGCGACGAGGGCGAGGGTGACGCCGCTGACCGCGGTCAACGCGGCCACGGCCAGCGCGGCCACGATGCTCGAGCGGGCCCCGACCGCCAGCCGGGTGAAGAGGTCGCGGCCGGCCTGGTCGGTGCCGAGCCAGTACTCACCGCCCGCCGGGAGGTACCGGTCCAGGACGTTGCCCTCGGCGACCCCGAAGGGACTGACCAGCGGGCCAAGCACCGCCCACACGAGGACGATCGCCAGCCACGCCCAGCAGAGAGTGGCCAGCGCGCCGGGTCGCTGCGACCCACGCCGCGGGCGGGACACCGCCGTCGCAGCCTCGGCGGCGCTCACGAGCCGGCTCCGACCCGGACGCGGGGGTCGATCACCGCGTAGAGGATGTCCACGAGCAGGTTGATGACGCCGAACGCGATGACGAGCATCAGCGCGATGGCCTGCACCACGGCGAAGTCCTTCTGATGGACCGACGAGACGAGCAGCGCACCGATCCCGTCGAGGGTGAAGGCGTGCTCGACGACGAACGCTCCCGCGAACAGGCCGGCGATGTGCACACCGGACACGGTGACCACCGGCAACAGCGAGTTGCGCAGCACGTGCCGCCGGACCACGATCGCCGCGGAGACGCCGCGAGACCGCGCCGTCTCGGCGTGTTCGGACTCCCGCTCCTCCGCGACGGCGGTGCGCGAGATGCGCGCGACCACCGCCGTGGAGGGCAGTGCCAGCGCGACTGCCGGCAGCGTCAGGTGCCACAACCGGTCGGTCAACCCCTCTCCTGACCCGAACACCGGAAACCAGCCGAGCCCCACTCCGAAGACGCTCATCAGCAGCAGCGCCGCGAAGAACGTCGGCACTGCGAACCCCAGGTTGGACCCGAGCAGCAGCGCGTTGTCGAGCCACCCCGGGCGCAGTCCAGCGACCGCGCCGGCGACCACACCGAGCACGACGATGATCACGGCGGCGTACGCCGTCAGCAGCAGCGTGGTCGGCAGCCGATCCAGGACCAGGTCGGCCACTTCCTGGCGGGTCGCCAGCGAGGAGCCGAGGTCGCCCTGCATGACGCCCCCCAGCCAGTCGAAGTAGCGGACCAAGAAGGGGTCGTTGAGGGAGTACTGCTCCCGGATCGACGCGAGCACCTCGGGCGACACAGACCGTCCCTGCACCAGGAACTGCTCGGGGCTGCCGGGGGCGAGGTACAGCGCGCCGAAGACCGCGAAGCTGGTCGCCACGACGACCAGGCCGAGCGCAGCCAGCCGGCGTACGAGGAACTTGGCCATGGGTGCGGTCCGGGCTATTCGGCGGCGCCGAGGTCGGCGCCCCAGGGGTAGTAGAGGTACACGAACGAGGCGGGAACGCCGGTGATCCGGTCGTTCATGAAGAGCCGGACGGCCGGGTCGGCGATCGGCAGCCACGGCATGTCGTCCATGGCCAGCGCCTCGATCTCGGCGACCTTCTCGGCGCGCGCGGTCTCGTCGGTCAGCACCTCGGCCTCGCCGACCAGCTTCTCGATCTCCGGGTTGCTGTAGTCGGAGTAGTTCTGCGAGCCGCCCTCCTTCACGATCGTGCGCAGGAAGACCAGCGGGTCCGGGACGTCGAGGTAGTTGGTGGTCACGAACGCGCCGTGGCCCTCACGCGCCTTGGGATCGGAGAAGAACGCCCCGAACTGCGCGCTGGGCACGCCCTGCGGCTCGACGTTGAGGCCGATCTCCTTGCCGGCGCGGGCGAGCTCGGAAATGATGTCGGCGTAGAACGAACGCTCGCTCGGGTAGACGATCGTGATCGGCTTCGAGGTGTCGACGGTCGCCTCGGCGAGGATCTGCTTCGCCTTCTCCACGTCGGGCTCCACCGACGGCAGCTCCTCGCGTGCGGCCGTGAACACGTCGTCGCCATACGACCAGCTGCCCTCGGGCACCAGCGAGCGGGCTGCGGTGGCGGTGCCCTCGTAGACCGTCTCGGCGAGTGCCTCCTTGTTGGCGGCGGTCCACAGCGCCTTGCGCACGGCGGGGTCCCCGAACGGTCCGTCGCCGGTGGCGATGATCGCCGAGAGCTGCAGCGAACGCCCAAGGGTCAGCGTGCCGTTGCCGGCGGACTCCAGCTGCGGTACGGCGCTCAGCGGCACGTCGTAGGAGCCGTCGACGGCTCCCGAGGTGAGCGCGTTGGTGATCGCCGCGGGGTCGACGATGAACTGGATCTCGAGGTCACGGACCTTCGGCGTGCGATCGGCGTCCCAGTAGTCGTCGTTCCGAGTCAGCGTGATGCTCTGCCCGCTGTCCCAGCGGTCGACCGAGAACGGCCCGGTGCACATGACGCCCTGCTCGGGGTTGCCGTAGGCCTGGCCGGCCTTCGTCCGCTGCGCCTCCTGGACGACCACGCCGATCGGGGTGGCCATGTAGGCGTTGAAGGTCTGGTCGGGCGAGGAGAGCTCGACGGTGACCTCGTGCTCACCGGTCACCTCGATCGAGTCCACGTTGCCGCTGACGGCGTCGCTGGCCCAGTAGCTGCCCTCGTCCGGATCGAGGTGGCGGCGCAGGCTGAAGGCGACGTCCTCGGCGGTCATCGGCGTGCCGTCCCAGAAGGTGACGTCATCGCGAAGCGTGTAGACGTAGGTCCGGCCGTCGATGTTCTCCACCGACTCGGCGAGGTTCGGCGCGATCGTGAAGTCGGGCTCCATGACCATCAACCCCTCGCAGAGGTTGGCGACCACGGTGTTCTCCGGGTAGTTGAACGCCTTGATGGGGTCCAGGGAGGCGGGCTCGCCGAACGGCAGGTTCCAGGTCACCCGGTCGAGCTCGCCGGCGGCCACGTCGGTTGTGGTCGCCAGGGCCTCGCGGTCCAGCTCCTGGTCGGCGTTCCCCTCGGAGGTGCCGCCCGAACAACCGGCGAGCAGCAAGGTCATCGCCGACGTGGCGAGAGCGATCTTCTTCATGAACCGTCCTTCTTGGCCGCGGGAGCGATGCGCCGTCCCGGTATTTGCCAAACGTAAAGCCATAAAACGTTTTATGGTGGGGATGAGCCGATTTGATCTCGTCGGCTCTTGTTTCCCCAGTGACAGGACGGAGGTGGGCTGTGCGCCGCCGGGTGACGATCCGCGACGTGGCGCGGGAGGCAGGCGTCTCCGTGACCGCCGTCTCGCACGCGATGAACGGCAAGGGCACGATCTCCGACACGACCCGGGCCACGGTTCGCGAGGTGGCCGAGCGGCTCGGCTACCAGGCGGACCCGCTGGCCCGCGGGCTGCGCAACAGCCCGCTGGGGTTGATCGGCCTGATGCTCCGCCCCTTGGACTCGCTCGGCACGTACCGTCCCGACGGCGTCGACTACTTCACCCGTCTCGCCGGCGCGGTGGCGGTCGAGTGCCTGGACCGCGAGATGAGCGTGATGCTGGTCCGCGACCTGACCCGACTGCCGCGGTCCCCGTTGACCCTCTCGCTGGACGGCTACATCATCGACGACCCGGTCGAGCGGGACCCCGTCATCGACCTGCTGACAGGGCTCGACATCCCCTTCGTCAGCGTCGGCCGCGACGTCGGTCGCCCGGAGATGACCTCGTGGGTCGACTCGCCCCTTCGCGAGGAGACCGAAACGGTGCTCGAGGGGTTCCACGGATCGGGGGCGCGGTCGGTGGCGTTGGTGACCGGGACGGACCGGAACTCCTGGAATCTGGACTCGATCGCCGCCTACGAGGGGTGGTGCCGGCGCCGCGGCGTCCGCCCACGCATTGCGCGCCGTCCGGAGTCCGCAGGTTCGGACGGCGGCCGGGCCGCCGTCCGAGAGTTGCTCGCCGACGGGCTCGGCGTGCCGGATGCGCTCTACTGCCTGACGGGCCGGCACGCCAGCGGCGCGCTGGCGGAGCTGCGCAGCCTCGGGGTCGACGTCCCGACCCAGACCCAGTTGATCGCGGGATCCGACTCCGAGCAGTGCCGCAGCAGCCAGCCGCCCATCAGCGCGATCGACCTGGAGCCGGCGCTCGTCGCGGCCGCAGCGGTGCACCAGCTGATGGTCCGGCTCGGCCGGGTGGAGGACTCCGAGGCGCCGGAACTGCACTCCAGGCTCGTCCCCCGCGGCACCACGCTGCCCTGGCGCAGCTGAGTCGCGCTCACGGACGAATCAGGCGAGGTACAGCTTGCGGAGGCGCTGGTCGATGCTCCATTGAGTGCGGTCGCCCGCGTAGAGGCGCACCAGCACTCCGGGGCGCAGGCGGATCGTGCTGCCGTCGTCGAAAGTCACGGAACCTGAACCTGCGAGCACGAGGAAGAGCTCGTCGACCTCGACGTCGGCGTCTCGACCTGGGCCGGCCTCCCATACTCCGACTTCCGTGACGGCGACGTGGCTCGAGGCCTCGGCGCCCGGTCCGCCCAACACGACACTCGCCGTGTTCAGCGGTTCCGAGGCGCCATCCCGTTCGACTGGCTGGGTGCGAAGGTCCGCGCTGAGAAGTCGCTGAGCCGCTGCGGACCTCTCGTTCATGAGTCGAACCCCAACCCGAACCTGTCCAGAACGCGGAGCCAGAGGTTGCGCTTGCCGGTCCGATCCTCCTGGGCCATCGCCCAGCGAGTGATCTGTATTCCGATCCAGGCAAGTGGCTCGGGCGGGAAAGGCAGCGGCTTCTTGCGCACCATTTGGAGGCGCGTTCGCTCAGTGGAGTTCCCGGTGAGGAGGTCGAGCATGACGTCTGCAGCGAACCTGGACGCCCCCACGCCCAGGCCGGTGAAACCGGTGGCGTAAGCGGTCCGGCCTCTATGGGCTGTCCCGAAG
>JBEVDF010000117.1:0-7169 GCA_040514145.1 Aeromicrobium sp. | reverse complement strand
CTCGTTGGGCAGCAGCCCGAACGACCCCTCCCGGCGTACGACGAGCCGGTCGCCGGCGACGCCCACGTCGGTGACCATCGCCCCCAGCCGGTCGGCGATCTCGTCGAACCCGACCTCGTCGAGGACCTCCTGGCTCAGTGTCTCGTGCACGATCGCGATCGAGCCCACGCGTCGTACCGCCTCCTCCAGCGCGAGGCGCGCCTCGGGCGACTCGATCCGGCGGGCCTGCAGCCTCAGCAGCGCCGCCACGGTCTGCAGGTTGTTCTTCACCCGGTGGTGGATCTCGCGGATCGTCGCGTCCTTGGACACCAGCTCGCGCTCACGCAGCCGCAGTTCGGTGACGTCGCGCAGCAGGATCAGTGAGCCGGTCGCCGCTCCCCCACTGCGCATCGGCATGATCCGCAGCAGCATCGACGCGCCGGCGCTCTCGATCTCGGCCTCCGCCTCTCCGGCCCCGAACAAGGCGCTGAAGGGCCGGTCGGCGTCGGCGCCGATGAGGTGTGTGGTCACGTCGATCAGGTCGGCGCCGCGCAGGTCGCCGGTGTAGCCCAGCCGGCGGTAGGCCGACAGGGCGTTCGGGCTCGCATAGGAGACCAGGCCGTCGGCGCCGGTGCGCACGAAGCCGTCGCCGACGCGCAGGGAGTCGGCCAGCTCGGACGGGACGCCCGGCAGCGGGAACTCGCCCCGCTGGATCATCTCGAACAACTCCTCGCTGGTGCGCTGGTACGCCGACTCGAGGGCGCCCGCGGCCCGGCGGTCGGTGGCCGGGCGACGGGTGACGATCAGCGCGATCCGGCGACCGGCCCACATGACGGGAACGGGCGACTGGATCACCACGGTGCCGTCGGCCAGCTCCTCGTCGTCGATGTCGGACAGGTCGCGCGGCACGAAGGTGCCGACGACGTCCTCCAGCAAGGTGGTGGGGCCGGTGGTCGGACGGATCTGCGCGGCCGCCCACATCCCCTTCTCCTCGGCGTCCTCCACCCACAGCACGAGGTCGCTGAAGGACAGGTCGGCGACGATCTGCCAATCGGTCACCAACAGCTGCAGGCGATCGATCTGCGCGGTGGTCAGGGCCGTCTGCGCGTCGGCGATGTCTTCGAAGGAGGGCACGATCCGAGCCTAGGGCTCCCTCGGAAGCGACTCGCGGGTAACCTGCGTCACATGACCGACGACCAGCAGCAGGACGCCTTCCCCGAGCCCACCGGGCCGCACGGCGGCCACCACGCACTCGACGTCGCGCGCGCCCACGGCGCCGAGGCGATGTTCACCCTGTCGGGCGCGCACATCTTCCCGATGTACGACGCCGCAGTGAAGTCCGATCCGCCGATGCCGATCATCGACGTACGCCACGAGCCGTCGGCCGTCTTCGCCGCCGAGGCCATCGGCAAGCTGACCCGCACGCCCGGCCTCGCCGTCCTGACCGCCGGCCCCGGCGTCACCAACGGCGTCAGCCCCGTGGCCCAGGCGTTCTTCTCCGGCTCGCCCCTGGTCGTCGTGGGCGGCCGCGCCGCCGAGTCCACGTGGGGCACCGGCACCCTGCAGGAGCTGGACCACCCGCCGATCTTCGAGACCATCACGAAGTCCGCCACCACGGCCCGCTCCCTGGCCGACATCGCGCCGGTCGTCGACGACGCCTTCACCCTCGCCGGGTCCTCCCACCGCGGCCCGACCTTCGTCGACATCCCGATGGACGAGTTCTTCAACTCCGGCCCGGTCAAGCACGTCTCCACCGGCCCTTCCACGGACCGCCTCGAGCCCGACCCCGACGCCGTGGCCGGCATCGTGCGACTGCTCGCCGACGCACGGCGTCCCGTCGTGATCCTGGGCAGCGACGTGTGGTCCGACCACGCGGAGGAAGCCGCCCTGCGCTTCGTGCAGGAGTCCGGCATCCCCGCCATCGCCAACGGCATGGGGCGCGGCATCGTCCCCGGCGGCCACCCGAACCTCGTCACGAAGGCGCGCTCGCGTGCGCTCGGCACCGCCGACCTCGTCGTGGTCGTCGGGACCCCGCTGGACTTCCGGCTGGGCTTCGGCCGCTTCGGCGGCAAGGAGGGCGGCGACCCCGCCGTCACGGTGCACGTCGCCGACTCCCCCGGCCAGGTGTCCAAGCACGCCTCGCTGGGCGGCTCCGTCGCCGGCGACCTCACTCTGGTCTTCGACGCCCTGCTCCAGGGCCTGCAGTCCGGCGCCTCGCGGCCCGACTGGGCACCGTGGCTCAGTGAGCTGCAGGACGTCGTCGCCTCCGCCGTGGAGCGCGACGCGGCCCTGCTGACCGCCGAGGCCGACCCGATCCACCCGGCCCGCATCTACGGCGAGCTGCTGCCGCGCCTGGCCGACGACGCGGTCGTGATCGGCGACGGTGGCGACTTCGTCTCGTTCGCCGGCAAGTTCGTCGAGCCCCAGCGCCCCGGCGGCTGGCTCGACCCCGGCCCGTACGGCTGCCTCGGTGCGGGCCTCGGAGCGGCGATGGCCGCGCGGATCGCCCGCCCCTCCAGCCAGGTGGTGCTGCTGATGGGCGACGGCGCCGCGGGCATGTCGCTCATCGACGTCGACACCCTGGTGCGTCACCAGCTCCCGGTCGTGATCGTCGTGGGCAACAACTCGGCGTGGGGCCTGGAGAAGCCGCCGATGCAGATGCTCTACGGCTACGACGTCGCGGCCGACCTCGCACCGAACACGCGCTACGACCAGGTCGTCGAGGCGCTCGGAGGTGGCGGCGAGTTCGTCACCGACCCGCGCGGGATCGGACCCGCCCTGGACCGCGCGTTCGCCTCCGGCGTGCCCTACCTGGTCAACGTCGCGACCGACGTGAACGCGCTCTACCCGCGCAACACGATGGGCGTGTGAGCGTGGCCGGCGCCGAGGGTCACGCCACCGTGACCCACACCGTCGGGCCCGAGCACACCGCCCGCGCGGTCGGCAGCGGTGACCTCGAGGTGCTGGGAACGCCGGTCGTGCTGGCCTGGCTGGAGGAGGCCACCTGTGCCGCCCTCGACCTCGAGGACTCCCGGACGAGCGTCGGCACCCGCGTGGAGGTGCAGCACCTGGCCGCCAGCGGGGTCGGTGCCACGATCACCGCCACGGCCTCGCTCACGCAGCGCGACGGGCGCATGGTGATCTTCGAGGTCTCCGCCCGCGACCAGAACGAGGTGCTCGTGGCCAGCGGTCAGGTGCGCCGGGTCGTGGTCGACCGCGAGCGGTTCCTGTCCCGTGTGCCCACGGTGGACTGAGTGTGCGAGACTTGGTGGTCAGCGTTTTGAGGAGGAACCATGGGCAAGACCGGTCGCAAGCGCCGGGCGCGTCGCAAGAAGGGCGCGAACCACGGTAAGCGCCCCAACGCGTGAAACCGCGCCGATAACGCACGAAACCCCATCCGGCGGATGGGGTTTCGTCGTCTCTGGACTCAGGGGGTCTCGGTGCGGACCTCCACCTGGACCGAGCGGATCTGGAAGATCACCTTCTCGCGCAACGGCGTGGGAGCCACCTCCGTGCACGACCGGCCGACGAGGGCCTTGACGATCTGCTCGAGGTGGTACTCGTTCAGGCAATCAGAGCAGTCGTCCAGGTGGGACTGGATCTCGTCGCAGCTGGCGGTGTCGATCTCGTGGTCAAGGAACACGTAGAGATTCTCGAGAGCCTTCTCGCAATCGGGTCCGTCGCAGCTCACTTCGCGTCACCTCCTGCAGGAACCTTCATACCTCGGTCGCGGGCGTAGTCGGTGAGCAACTCGCGCAGCTGACGCCGTCCGCGGTGGAGTCGGGACATCACGGTGCCGATCGGCGTGTCCATGATCTCGGCGATCTCCTTGTAGGGGAAGCCCTCAACATCGGCCAGGTACACCGCGTAGCGGAAGTCCTCGGGCAGCTGCTGAAGCGCGTCCTTCACGTCGGAGTCGGGCAGGCGCTCGAGCGCCTCCATCTCCGCGGACTTCAACCCCGACGAGCTGTGGGCCGCGGCCGCCGCGATCTGCCAGTCCTCGACCTCGTCGGTGACCTGCTGCGGCTGGCGCTGCTTCTTGCGGTAGTGGTTGATGTACGTGTTGGTCAGGATCCGGTACAGCCAAGCCTTCAGGTTCGTTCCCGGCTTGAACTGGTGGAAGGCGCTGAACGCCTTGGCATAGGTCTCCTGCACCAGGTCTTCGGCGTCCTGGGGATTGCGGGTCATGCGCAGAGCGGCCGAATACAGCTGGTCGAGGAAGGGAAGGGCGTCGGCCTCGAATCGGGCCTGGCGCTCCTCCGTGGTCTCGGTCGACGGGTCCACGAGGGTGTCGTCAGTCATCGTCGTCCAGCCTACTGCGGCCGGGCGCACGGGGCATGCGAGCATTCAAAACCTCCTGAATGGTCAAACGGCTCGCGACCGGCTGCTATTCCCTCTCGACCGGGATCGGCTCGGCCAGCTCGGGGCCGTTGTTGCGCACGTTGTTGACCTCGGTGGAGACCGGCCAGGTGCGCAGCACGCCGGGCGTGGCCGGCACCAGGTGCTCGAGGGCGTCGGGCCACGGCTCGGCCGCCAGCCAGTGCTGGGCGACCTCGGGGCCGACGATCAGCGGCGCGCGGTCGTGGATGCGCCCGTCCTCGCCCTCGGCCGACGTGGTGAGGATCGTGTAGGTCAGCAGCCACTGCCCCTCGGGGTCCTTCCAGAACTCGTAGAGCCCGGCCAGGCCCAGGCCGCCCTCGGCGCTCATGTAGAACGGCTGCTTCGGCGGACGCTTGGCGCCGGGCTCGGCCTCGGGCTGGTACCACTCGTAGAAGCCGTCGGCCGGGACGATCGCGCGCCGCTTGGCGAAGGCGGTCCGGAACGACGGCTTCTCGGCGACGGTCTCGCTGCGCGCATTGATGAGGCGGTTGCCGATCGAGGGGTCCTTGGCCCACGACGGGACCAGGCCCCACTTGGCGGTGACGAGCTCGCGTCGTGGGCCGTCGTCGCCGGATCGGGCGACCACGAGGGGCGCGAGCTTGGTGGGAGCGAGGTTGAAGTCGGGCCCCGTGTCGGCGAACAGATCGCCGAGATCAGCCTCGAAGTCGTCGACGAGCGTGGTCGGGGTCCGGGACGTCGCGTAACGGCCGCACATGCAGCCAGCCTAGGCGCGACGACCGACGCTCCGGCCGGCCCGGCGGGTTCCGCCACACCCGAGATGGGGGCGGACCCCGCCGGTCAGCCGGTGAGCGCGTCGAGCACCCACGTCACGTCCTGTGCGACCGGCGGCAGCAGCTCGAGCCACACCCGCGGAGGGGGCGACTCGAACGTCCGGCGTAGCAGGACGGTGACCAGGCTCAGCGTCGGCTGGTCCAGCCGATGGCGTTCGGCCAGCACGCAGAACCGACGTGGGCTCAGCTGGGCGATGACCTCGTCACCCGGGAACGCCGTACGCAGGGCGACACTCACGTCGACCGCGTGCAACGCCTGCTCCAACGCCTGGCCGGACTGCCGGGGCAGCTCGACCACGACGAGGGCATGACGATCCGTGACGGCGGAGTCGTCCCTGATCGCCCCGCGGTACAGCCCGTCGAGGCTGTGCCGCAGGTGCTCCAGGGTCGACAACTGCGTCAACGGGTCCTCGCAGGACGTCTCGAGCTGCAGCGCCCGGGAGGTCTCGGCCCACGCCACGGCGACCCCACGGACCATCGCGAACGACGGTTCGAGGCCGTCGAAGGCCCTCTCCACGCGGTCGAGGACCTCGTGGAGTGGAACTCCGAGAGACGCTGCACTCGCTCCCACCTCGTGTGCAACGTCCACTGCGTCCACCCGGCCGGCACGGACTGCCGAATCGAGGTCGACGTAACTGACGTCGAAGGGGTTCACCCGTGCCTCCTCTCGCTGGTACCGGGGCGTGATCGCCGTGTGACACCAAGAAGACGGGCCACCGGCGGGCCCATGACGCGACTTCGCTCCCCTGTTTGCGTGTAACCTCGAGTTCAGGCCGTCTCCTTTGGGAAAAACGGGCCTGATCAACTAGTCACAAAGGGCCATCGGAACCACGGACACCAGCGGGCCGGGCACTTAGACTGAGACACGTGGCCGACCGAGGTCACGCGCGGGTACCCACGCGACCACTCGGGAAAGGGGCAGGCAGTGACCCTCGACGCCTCTCCCCCTGCACTGGGTCACGAGCGCAGCGACGCCGATCTGCTGACCGCGGTCCGCGAGGGCGACTCGGCCGCGTACGGCGACCTCTACACCCGTCACCAGTCCGCGGCGCTGCGCCTGGCGCGCCAGCTGATGCGCGGAGCCGACGCCGACGACCTCGTCGCCGAGGCGTTCACCAAGGTGCTGGTCACGGTGCAGAAGGGCGGCGGCCCCCAGGAGTCGTTCCGCGCCTACCTGCTGACCGCCGTGCGCCGCCTGCACGTCGACCGCATCCGGGCCGTCACCCGCGAGCGCCCCACCGACGACCAGTACGAGCTGGACGGCCGGGTCGACTTCGTCGACACCGCCGAGCTCGGCTTCGAGCGCACCACCACGGCCGAGGCCTTCGCCTCGCTGCCCGAGCGCTGGCAGATGGTGCTGTGGCACCTCGACGTCGAGGGCCAGAAGCCGGCCGAGATCGCGCCGATGCTGGGGATGAGCGCGAACAGCGTCTCGGCCCTGGCGTACCGAGCGCGTGAGGGCCTGCGCCAGGCCTACCTGCAGAAGCACCTCGTCCCCACCACGACACCGGACTGCCAGTTCTCGATCGGCAACCTGGGCGCGTTCGTGCGCGACGGGCTGTCGCGGCGCGACGCGGGCAAGGTGAAGCGTCACCTGGACGAGTGCCGTTCGTGCATGGGCCTCTACCTCGAGCTCCAGGACTTCAACCACGGCCTGGCCGGCATCCTGGCCCCGGCCATTCTCGGCACCGCGGCCGCGGGGTACCTGCAGGGCACCGGCGCGGCCGGTGGCCTGGCGGCTGCCGGTTCCGGCGGGAACGGCAGTGGCAGCGGTGGAGGCGGGGGTGGTGGCGCCGGGGGCGGAGCCGGTGCCGGTGCCGCCGGAGGATCCACCTCGGGCTTCATGGGCGTGCTCGGCACGATGGGGCCGGCGGGCATCGCCGCCGGAGCCGCGGCCAGTGTCGTCGTGATCGCCGGCGCAGCCGCACTCATCACCGTGGACCGTCCCCCGGCGGTGGAGAACACCACCCGCGCGGCGGCCCCCGGTGCCGCCGTCATGCCGCGCGGCGACGCTGCGCC
>JBEVDF010000043.1:0-4638 GCA_040514145.1 Aeromicrobium sp. | reverse complement strand
GGTGAGACGCACGCGATCGTCGGTCCCACCGGCGCGGGCAAGTCGTCGCTGCTGCGCCTCATGCTGCGCTTCGACGACCCGCGGTCCGGCGAGGTGAGCCTCGACGGCCGCGACCTGCGCGAGCTCGAGTGGGAGTCGTTGCGGGGCTCGATCGGCTACGTCTCGCAGGATGTCTTCCTGTTCGCCGGCACGATCGCGGAGAACATCGCCTACGGCCGGCCCGGTGCCGACCTCGAGGAGATCGCCGAGGCAGCGCGGCAGGCCGCCGCCGACGGGTTCATCGAGGCACTTCCGCTCGGGTACGACACGTGGGTGGGGGAGCGCGGAGTGACCCTCTCGGGTGGCCAGCGCCAGCGGCTCGCCCTCGCCCGGGCGCTCCTGCGCGACCCCGCGGTGCTGATCCTCGACGAGGCGACCAGCGCGGTCGACAACGAGACCGAAGCCGCCATCCAGGTGTCGCTGCAGACCGCCACGCGCAACCGCACGGCGATCATGGTGGCGCACCGTCTCTCCACGGTGCGCCACGCGCACCGCATCTGGGTGCTGGACGCCGGCCGCGTCATCGAGGCCGGAACGCACGACGAGCTCGTCGCCGCGCGCGGCGCCTACGCCGCGCTCTGGAGCGTCCAGACCGGGAGCGTCGCCTCCGGCGACCGAGATCTGTAGCGGTATCCACCCTTTTTCGGCAGGATCCACGCTATTTCGGTGGACACCGCTACACATCTCGCGCGCCCGGCGGCGTGAGGTCAGCAGGTGGTCGTGGTGGGCTCGCCGGCGAAGCGGTCGGCGGTCCAGGCCAGCAGCTCGTCCACGAACGGGGACTCCTCCCGCAGGAGGTCGCCGTGGCCGCGGCCCGCGTAGGTGCGGTAGTCCAGCGACTGGCCGGCCGCGCAGCGCTCGCGGACGTAGGCGTCCTGCAGGCCGAGGGTGACGACCCGGTCGCTCTCGCCCTGGGCGATCAGCACGGGCGCCTCCATCGTCCCGGTCGCGTCGTTCTCGCTGAGCCGCCGGCCGAGGCCGCCCTCGTAGAGCGAGTTCGCCACGAACCGGTCGGCCATGAGGCGCGCCTCGGTCACGGAGACCTTCGACGTCGGGGACCGCAGGCACCGGTCGGCGATGCGCTCCATCGGCAGCCGCGCGCTGGCGCGGACATGGTCACCGGGCTCGACGTCGGGATACGTCCCGGCGTACGCGGCCAGGGCGTAGGCGACGAAGATCGTGCCGACCGGACGGCGCTGCAGGTCGCGCAGGAACGTGGCGGGACTGCTGACCGGCGACATCGCGGCGACCCCGGCGAGCGGCACGTCGGGCGCGTAGCCCGGCTGCGTCATCGCGGTCCACAGCGCCGCGTGACCACCTTGCGAGTGCCCCCACACGACGGTCTCGCTCGACAGCGAGAGCTCGGGGATGCGGCGCGCGGCGCGCACCGCGTCGAGCACGGAGCGAGCCTCGCCCGAGCCGATCAGGTACGGCTGCACGCCCCGGGTGCCCAGGCCCGGGTAGTCGGGGGCGACGATCGCCCAGCCCTGGTCGAGGGCCGCGTGGACGGCGTCGATCCCGCCGGCGCCGATCGTGCGGGTGCGGCGCAGGCTCGGCGCGCACCGCCGGTCGAAGCCGGTGGTGCCGTGCGCCCAGGCCACGACGGAGGGGCGAGCGCGCAACCGGTCCTCCGGGACCGCGACCAGTGCGCTCCCCACCGTCGGCTCGTCGCCCGCCTGCGTGGTGCTGTAGAGGATCCGCCACGCACGAGCGCCCTCGGGCACGTCGGTGGTGAAGGGCTCCGCCCGCAGCAACAGGCCGGGGGAGCGGGGCGTGTCGCGCGGCGCGGTGTAGAAGCCGTCGGGACTCGGCGCGATCGCGGTGACGGCCACGGTGTAGCCCGCGAGGGCGATCGCGATCGCGAGCGCGAGGGCCGCGACCAGTGGCCGCGGGACGCGCGCCCCCAGCCGGGGGAAGCCGAACAGCACGAGTCGCACGCCCAGCACGACGCCGATCACGAACACCGTGACGTCGGGCCACGCCAGGGCGAGGACGCCCAGGATCGCGAGCCCCGCCCCCAGGGCGAGCTCGGAGCGCGAGCGGCGCCGGCGAACCCGCAGGAGCCCCTCGCCGATCAGGACCACGGCGAACACCGTGACGAGGACCCGCACGTTCCAATGCGGCTGGAGCGCCAGCACGACCGAGGCGACGAGCAGGGCGCCGCCCACGACGCGGTCGCGTACCCGGGAGCCGGTCAGGACCTCGTGCGCACCGATCACGGCGAGCGCGGCGATGGAGACGACCAGCAGGACGTCCATGGCGCTGAGCGGACGGGCGATCAGCACGACGCCCACGACGATCGCCACCGCGACGAGCGCGGGCGCGGCGCGGCGGCGGGATCGATCGGGACGCATGGGGCTCCACCGTAGACCGACGGCCCCACGCCGCGAGGGCTACTCGCCGGGCAGCACCATGCCCAACTGGGCCCGCACCTCGTCCATCAGCCCCATGACCCGGCGCGTCTCCGACCACGGCAGCAGCGCGGACTCGTGCTGTCCGTCGGCCACGCACCGCGCGAGCTCGGCGGCCTCGAACCGCAGGCCCAGGTGGGCGTCGCGCGACGCCGGCTCCCACGTGTCGAGCACGCGGTCGGCCGGATCGACCAGGCGGATCGCCGTGGGCTGGTAGAACGGGCCCTCGAGCTCGAGCCGGGCCTCCGTGCCGGCGACACTCGCGATCGTGGGCGAGGTCGCGGACATGGTGGCGCTGATCGCCGCGAGCGCGCCCGAGACGTCCCGCAGGGCCACGTTCTCCTGCTCGTCGACGCCCAGCGGCGTGAGGGTGCCGGTGGCGCGGACCTCCACGACCTCCGGCAGGAGCATCGCCGCGAGGTGCACGGGGTACACGCCGAGGTCCAGCAGCGCGCCGCCGGCGAGCGAGGGCTCGGCCAGGCGCGCCGGACCATCGGGGTACAGCAGCTGGCCGTGGTCGGCCTGGACGAGACGAACGTCGCCGATCACACCGTCGGCGACGGCCTGGCGCACGACGTCGTACCCGGGCAGGAAGCGCGACCACATCGCCTCCACGCAGGTCACCCCCGCGTCGTCGGCTGCCTCCAGTACGGCGTCGGCCTCGGCGGCGTTGCGGGTGAACGCCTTCTCGACGAGCAGGTGCTTGCCCGCGGCGATCGCCAGCAGCGCGTGCTCGAGGTGCGCGGAGTGCGGCGTCGCGACGTAGACCGCGTCCACGTCGGGGTCGCCCACGAGGTCCTCGTAGGAGCCGTGCGCGCGTGCGATCCCGAAGCGTTCGGCGAAGGCGCGCGCCTTGTCAACGTCGCGAGAGCCGACCGCCACGACCTGCTGCCGGGTGCCCTCCTGCAGGGCGGCCGTCCACATCGCGGCAATGCCTCCCGCGCCGAGGATGCCCCACCGCAGGGACGGTGCGTCGCGAGGATCGGGCGTGCGGGGCGCGGGCAGCTTCATGCTCTGCATCGTAGGTCGATGGCAGGATCGGGGCATGGATCTGAGCCTGAACGAGGACCAACGCAGCTTCCGCGCGCTCGCCCGCGACTTCCTGGACAAGGAGGTCGTGCCCCATCGCGCCGAGTGGGACCGCGTGGAGTCCGTCGACACCGCGATCATCCCCAAGCTGGGCGACATCGGCTTCCTCGGCCTGACCATCCCCGAGGAGTACGGCGGCATCGGTGGTGACTACGTCACGTACGTCCTCGCGATGGAGGAGCTCGGGCGCGCCGACTCGGCGATCCGCGGCATCGTGTCGGTCTCGATGGGCCTGTTCGGCAAGTCGGTGCTGCAGTTCGGCACCGAGGAGCAGAAGCAGCGGTGGCTGCCCGGCATCGCCTCGGGGCGCCAGCTCGGCTGCTTCGGGCTCACCGAGCCCGACCACGGCTCCGACGCCGGCAACCTCACGACTCGCGCCGTCCGCGAGAGAGACGACTGGGTCATCAACGGGTCCAAGATCTTCATCACGAACGGCACCTGGGCCGACGTCGCCCTGGTCTTCGCGCGCACCGGCGGTCCGGGCGCGAAGGGCGTCTCGGCGTTCCTCGTCCCCACCGACACGCCCGGCTTCGAGGCCACCGAGGTCAAGGGCAAGCTCGGCCTGCGCGGCCAGGCCACGGCGGCCCTGTCGTTCGACGGCGTCCGCGTGCCGGCCGACGCCCTGCTGGGCGAGGAGGGCCAGGGCTTCCGCATCGCGATGACGGCGCTGGACAAGGGCCGCGTCGGCATCGCCGCGAGCTGCGTCGGGATCGTCCAGGGCTGCCTGGAGGCCACGGTCGAGTACACCACCGCGCGCGAGCAGTTCGGCAAGCCGATCGCGAGCTACCAGATGGTGCAGGACATGATCGCCGAGATGTCGGTGGACGCCGATGCCGCGCGCCTGCTCACGTGGCGCGCCGCCGACCTGATCGAGCGCGGCGAGCGCTTCAGCGTCGAGGCGTCGAAGGCCAAGCTGTTCGCGTCGGAGGCCGCCGTCAAGGCCGCCAACCTCGCCATCCAGGCCTTCGGCGGCTACGGCTACGTCGATGAGTACCCGGTGCAGAAGTACATGCGCGACGCCCGCGTGATGACGCTCTACGAGGGCACGAGCCAGATCCAGAAGCTCATCATCGGCCGCGCCGAGACCGGCATCAGCGCG
>JBEVDF010000022.1:0-5876 GCA_040514145.1 Aeromicrobium sp. | reverse complement strand
GGTGCGCGTGCGGCGCTCCGCACGCTCACGGTCCAGGCGAGCCTGCTCGGCCCGGGCGGACCGGGCCTTGCGGTCGTTCGTCACGTCAGGACTTGGACGCCTCGGCGATCGCGGCCTGCAGCTCCTGCGGCGTGCGCGCCTCGGAGTTCTTGCCGTCGATGTGCACGGTGGGCGTGCCCGAGATCTCGCGCTCGTCGGCGAAGGTCTCCTTGATCTCGTCGATCCACGGGACGAACTTCTCGGTGCGGACGCAGGAGTCGATGCCCGTGACGCCGGCTTCCTCGGCCAGGTCGATCAGCTCGGCGTTCTCGGGACCGGCGCCACCCTCGGAGGGCTGGTTCGCGTAGAGCGCGTCGTGGACCTTCCAGAAGGCCTCCGGGCCGTCCTGGTCGACGGCGCACATGGCCACGTTGGTGGCGCGGCGCGAGTAGTCGTTCGTGCTCTGGTTGTGCAGGAAGGAGAACGGCATGAAGCGCAGGTTGATCGCGCCCGACGCGGCTTGGTCCTGCAGGAACTGACCGCTGAGCTGCTCGAACGAGCCGCACGCGGGGCACAGGAAGTCCTCGAAGAGCTCGACGAGGGGCGCGTCGGGGTTCGCCGCGCCGCCCGAGGCCGGGAAGTCGACCCCGCCCTCGGTGAGGTTCTTCGGCTCGATGACCTCGGTGTTCTTGTCGTTGTCGTCCGAGAGGGACTTGACGCCCCATCCGGCGACGGCGATCAGCACGACCACCAGGGCCACGATCGCGACAGTGATCTTGTTGCGCTGCTTGCGCTCGGCCTTCTCGCGCTCCTTGCGCATCTGCTCGGCGCGGGCGGCGCGGGCCTGGCGGTCGTTCGTCACGTGCGGCTCCTCAAGACATGTACGCGGTACGGCCGGAAGCCTACCCGGCCCGGCACATGCGTCGCTGGCGCGGACTAGGGTGGCGGGGTGAACGACAAGCTGGTGTGGATCGACTGCGAGATGACGGGCCTGTCCATCCAAGACGACGCCCTGGTCGAGATCGCGGCGCTCGTGACCGACTACGACCTGAACGTCCTCGGCGACGGCATCGACCTCATCATCAAGCCCCCGCAGGCCGCGCTCGACCAGATGAACGAGGTCGTCACGCAGATGCACACCTCCTCGGGCCTGCTCGACGAGCTGGCCGGCGGCATCTCGCTGCGCGAGGCCGAGGAGCAGGTGCTCGACTACGTCCGCCAGTACGCCACCGAGCCCGGCAAGACCCCGCTCGCCGGCAACTCGATCGGCACCGACCGCGCCTTCCTGGCGCGCGACATGGCCGAGCTCGAGACGTGGCTGCACTACCGCGTCATCGACGTCTCCTCCATCAAGGAGCTGGCGCGGCACTGGTTCCCCCGCGCCTACTACGCGGCGCCCGAGAAGGGCGGCGCGCACCGCGCCCTGGCCGACATCCGCGAGAGCATCGACGAGCTGCGCTACTACCGCCGCACCGTCTTCACCCCCGACCCCGGCGTCGACACCGAGACGGCGCGCGCCGTCGCAGCGGAGATCGCCGGAGCCACCCCCTCCGAGTAGGACCTGCGCGAGACGTCCGGTAGACTCGTCGCGCTGTGCCGCAAGGCGCACATGGTGGGTGTAGCTCAGTTGGTAGAGCACCGGCTTGTGGTGCCGGTGGCCGCGGGTTCAAGTCCCGTCATCCACCCCAGGCGATCGAGGCCCGGATCCTGACCCCGTGCGGGCAGGGTCCGGGCCTCGGTCCTTCCCGCCCGACGACGCGGCGCCGCGACGCGCGGCCCGCCGGGCCACGTAGCGCTCGATCTTCTCGGCGCGCCCGCAGTCGTTCATGTCGCACCATCGCCGGCTGAGGTTCTTCGACTGGTCCAGGAACAGCCAGGGGCAGCGTCCGCACCGCTTGAGTCGGCCGAGGTCATCGCCGGCGAGCAGGGCCTGCGCCGCCGCGGCCACCGGGTGGAGGACGACGCGCAGGTCGTCGAGACCGCTCCAGTCGAGGGCCAGGGCCGAGCCCCGGGCGGACTGGACGAGATCGGCGTCGCCCATCGCCTCGGCCACGAAGGTCCGGAGCCGGCGCCAGTCGGCGTCGTCGACCGATCCTCCGTCGGCGATCGCGCCGAACACCGCGTTGAGGGTGTCACGCAGCTCGTGGGCCTGACGCAGGAGCGACCCCTCGTCGACCCGGTTCGCCGTCACGCGAAGAGGGATCGCCACGCGACCGGCCCAGTGCAGCAGTCCGTCCGCCGTGGCGATGTGGTCCCATCGCTCGGGGCCGAGCGGGTCGTCCACCGTGTTCGCGAAGTCCAGCGCGAGGTGGCCGCCGACGATCGGCAGCTCCCGCGGTCGCCACTGGGGTGTTTCCATCAAAACCCACTTTAGCGGTCGCACGTTCCCGCGGCTCATGGCAGTGTTTCCAGCATGAGGCGTTTCACCGGAAACACCGACGGGACGAGCGAGTCGTCCCCGCCGGCTCTCACCCTGGTCCTGTGCGCCGTCCAGTTCGTCGACGTCCTCGGGGTGACCGTGGTCGTCACGGCGCTGCCGAGCATGCTCGCCGACCTCGGCGCGAGCCCGGACCGCGGCACGCTCGTGCTCACCTCCTACGCCGCCTGCTTCGGCGGGCTGCTGATGCTCGCCTCCCGCCTGGGCGACCGGGTGGGGCACCGCCGCCTGCTCCTCTCGGCGGTCTGCCTGGTCGCGATCGCCTCGGTCGTCGCCGGTCTCGCCACCAGCGTCGGAGTGCTGGCGTCGGCGCGAGCCCTCCAGGGAGTCGCCGCGGCCGGCTCTGTGCCGCCGGCACTGCGCCTGCTCACCTCGCTCGTCCCGGCCGGACCCCAGCGACGTCGCGCGGTCGCCGGGTGGAGCGCCGCGGGCGCGGCGGCCGGCGCCCTGGGCTTCGTCGTGGGCGGCGTGCTGAGCCAGAGCCTCTCCTGGCGTGCCGTGTTCTGGCTCAACGTGGTGGTCGCCGTCGCGCTCGTGGCCCTGGTCCTGCGGACCGTGCCGCCCGACCCGCCGACCGTGGCGAGGGTGGTCGTGCCGTGGGGCACCGCCGGGCTGCTGACGGCCGCGGCGATGTGCCTCGTCGCCGGTCCGACCGCACTGGCCGAGCACGGCCGGGCCCTCGTCGGGACGGCCGTGATCGGGGCCGGTGTCCTCACCGCCGTGGCGTTCTGGGTCGTCGACTCCCGGTCCCGGGTCCCGCTGGTGCCTCGCGCGGCGCGCCGGGCGGGGCGGATCCGCTGGGGTGCGCTGGGGTCGTTCGCCAACACGGCGACCACCAGCTCGGCGGTCACGGTGGCCACCCTGCACCTGCAGGGCGAGCTGGCCCTCTCCCCCATCCGGGCGGCGGCCACGCTCATCAGCTTCAGCCTGCTCGTGATCGTCGGCTCGGCCGCCGCCGGGCGCTGGATGGACGCCCTGGGCTGGCGCCGCACGCTCGCTCTCGGCCTCGCCATCGTCTCGTGCGGCAACGCGCTGCTCGTGGTGTGGCCCTCCGTCGTGGGCATCGCCATCGCGGCGGGACTCATGGGCCTGGGCATCGGCTTCGGCTCGGTCGCCGCCACCGACATGGGCACCGAGGTCGACGAGGAGCTCAAGGCCACGGCCGCCGGGATCCTGAACACGGCGGCGCAGCTGGGCACGGCGCTCGGCACCGCCGTGGTGCTGCTGCTCGCGACGGCGACGAGCGACCGCCTGGCGTGGCTTGCCGTGAGCGTCGCCGCGGCCCTCGCGGCCATCGCCTCGGCCCGTCGCGGCGCACCGGGCCCGACCCCGGCCGATCGACCGGTGGACGCCCTCGACGATGGGTCATGATGGCCTCATGGCCGAGATCAAGACCCAGCCCACCGACGCGGACGTCGACGCCTTCCTCGCCGCCGCCACTCCCGTGCGCCGCCGCGAGGACGGACAGGAGCTGGCCGAGATCCTCCGCGAGGTCACCGGCTCCGATCCGGTGATGTGGGGTCCGTCGATGGTGGGCTACGGCAGCTACCGCTACATCTCGCCCTCGGACCCGAAGCGCCGTGGCCGGTGGCCGAAGGTCGCGTTCTCCCCGCGCAAGACCGCGCTCACGCTGTACGGGCTGAAGGACCGGCCCGAGGGCGCTGAGCTCCTGCCCGAGCTGGGCACGTACACCGAGGGCGCCGGCTGCGTGTACGTCAAGAAGCTCGACGACGTCGACCTCGATGTGCTGCGGCGGCTCGTCGCGATCGCCTGGGCCCGCGAGGACGACCCGGAGCCCTGATCGGTCAGGCCAGCTGCTCGCGCACCCAGTGGCCGAGCAGCCGCGCGCACGCGTCGACCACGGCGGTCCACTCCAGGGCCGAGTCGTCGGCCGCGTCGCTGACGATCTTGACCAGGCGGCAGGGCACCCCGGCGCGCTGGCAGGCCCGCGCCACGGCGAAGCCCTCCATGTCGACCAGGTGCGCCCGCGCCGCGATCGCGTCGCGCACGACCGGGTCGGTCACGAAGACGTCCCCGGTGGCCAGCACCGTGCCGTCCCCGTCCGCCAGGTCGATCTCGTCCACGGCCTCGTGGCCCAGCGCGCGGATCGCGTCGGCGGAGTAGTCGTGGTTCACCACCACCGACGGCACGAACAGCCCCGTCAGCCCGGGTCGGAGTGCGCCCGCCGTGCCGATGTTCAGGACCAGGTCGGGACGCAGCGCCGCGATGGCCTCCGTGGTGGCGGCCGCGGCCTCCACCTTCCCGATCCCGGTGAGGACGAGCGGCAGCTCCGCGGGCAGGTGCGCGGCCTCGGCCTTCGTCGCCGCGATGACGAGGACCTTCGCCGGGTCGAGGCTCACAGGTGCGCCACCGGGACGACGTCGGGAGCGCCCATCCGCGCCGCGTCGGCCGTCTCGTCGTCGGGCATCTTCTGGCTCTCGCGCTCGGCGTCGACCCGCTTGAGGTAGTGGTCGACCTCGCGCTCGCGCTGGGCGTCGGACCAGTCGAGGGCCTCCGCCATCAAGGTGGCGGCCTCCCCGGCGCACTCGGTGCCCCGGTGGAACGTCTCGATCGAGATCCGGGTGCGCCGCGCGAGGATGTCGTCGAGGTGCCGGGCTCCCTCGTGCGTGACGCCGTAGACCACCTCGGCGCGCAGGTAGTCGTCGGCGTCGGTCAGCGGTGCGGCGAGGTCGGGGCGCTCGGCGATGAGGTCCAGCACCTCGGTGGCGAGCGTGCCGAACCGGTTCAGCAGGTGCTCGATCCGGCCGACGCCGAGGCCGTGCTGGGCGGCCAGCGACTGTCGCTGGTTCCACAGGGCGGTGTACCCATCGGCGCCGAGCAGTGGGATGTCGTCGGTGACGCACTCCGGCACGCGCCGGTCGAGCAGCGAGCCCATCTGCTGGACCGCGGCGTCGATCGCGTCCTTGGCCATGACCCGGTAGGTCGTGTACTTGCCGCCGGCGATGACGACCAGCCCCTTCACCGAGGTCGACACCGCGTGCTCGCGCGACAGCTTGCTGGTGGCCTCGTCCTCGCCCGCCAGCAGCGGTCGCAGGCCGGCGTAGACGCCCTCGACGTCCTCGGGCACGAGCGGCTCGACGAGGACCTTGGTCACCTCGTCGAGCAGGTAGGCGATGTCCGTCGCGCTGGCGGCCGGGTGGTCC
Organism: Aeromicrobium sp.; assembly: GCA_040514145.1. Lineage (GTDB taxonomy): Bacteria > Actinomycetota > Actinomycetes > Propionibacteriales > Nocardioidaceae > Aeromicrobium. The sequence continues at coordinate 296 of JBEVDF010000022.1, read as the reverse complement.
TTGCTCAGCGACCAGTCGGTGTCGGTGGTGCCGATGATCCAGTGCCGGCCCCACGGGATGACGAACAGCACCGACTTCTCGGTGCGCAGGATCAGGCCCGACTCACCCCGGATCCGGTCGCGCGGCACGACCAGGTGGATGCCCTTGCTCGCCCGGACGTTGAACTGGCCGCGCTCCGCGGCGAGGGACTGCGTCTCGTCGGTCCACACGCCGGTGGCGTTGACGACCTGGCGGGCGCGGATCTCGATCTCGCGACCCGTCTCCAGGTCCTTGACCCGCGCGCCGACGACGCGGTC
>JBEVDF010000010.1:0-10011 GCA_040514145.1 Aeromicrobium sp. | reverse complement strand
GAGCAGAACGCCAAGCAGGCGATCGCCCGCCACAAGCTCAAGCGCTCCGGCGACCTCACCACCCGGAGCCGCGCCCTGGAGGAGATCCAGATGGCGCTCGACCTGCCGTCGCCGCCGCTGCGGATCGAGTGCTACGACGTCTCGAACCTGCAGGGCACCGAGATCGTGGCGTCGATGGTGGTCTTCGAGGACGGCCTGCCCCGCAAGTCCGAGTACCGGCGCTTCACCGTGCGTCACGAGGGCCAGAGCGACGTGGCCGCGATGCACGAGGTCATCACGCGCCGGTTCACGCACCACCTGCGAGCGCTCGAGCGGCAGGGGGACGCAGACTCCGCTGATCAGCGGGGAGGCATCGACCCCGAGACCGGCAGGCCGCGCCGGTTCGCCTACGCCCCCTCGCTCGTGGTCGTCGACGGCGGCCCGCCGCAGGTCGCCGCCGCGAAGCAGGCCATGGACGCCCTCGGCATCACGGGCGTCGCACTGTGCGGCCTGGCCAAGCGCCTCGAGGAGGTGTGGCTGCCCGGCGAGGAGGACCCGGTGATCCTGCCGCGCACCAGCGAGGGCCTCTACCTGCTCCAGCGGGTGCGCGACGAGGCCCACCGCTTCGCGATCACGCACCACCGCCAGCGCCGCAGCAAGTCGATGGTCGAGAGCCTCCTCGACCCCGTGCCGGGCCTCGGCGAGACCCGACGCCGCGCGCTCATGAAGCACTTCGGCTCGGTCAAGAAGCTGCGCACCGCGACCGTGGAAGACATCACCGTCGTCCCCGGGATCGGTCGGGCTACGGCAGAATCCATCGTGGCGGCGCTCCACGAGGGAGAGCCGCCGGCGCCGGCCGTGAACATGGCCACCGGCGAGATCCTGGAGGACTGAGACCGACCATGACCAAGCTCACCGAGTTCGTCCTCGTCACCGGGATGACCGGCGCGGGCCGCAGCACCGCGGCCAAGGCGCTGGAGAAGCTGGGCTACTACGTGGTCGACAACCTGCCCCCGGGCATGCTCGACGAGCTCGTGTCCTCGGTCGACGCGGCCGAGGACATCGACCGCCTCGCGGTCGTGGTGGACTCGCGGTCCCGCACGTTCTTCTTCGGCCTGGTCGACGCGATCGAGTCGGTGCTCAACCTGGGCGTCCGGGTGCGCACCCTCTACCTCGAAGCCTCCGACGAGGTCCTCGTGCGCCGGCAGGAGGCCGCGCGCCGGCCACACCCGCTCAGCCGCCAGGGCCGCCTCATGGACGGTCTGGTGCGCGAGCGCGAGCTGCTGCGCACGATTCGTGGCCGGGCCGACATCGTCATCGACACCAGTCGCCTCAACGTCCACCAGCTGGCCCATCGCGTCCGACAGGCCTTCGAGCTCGAGGACGAGCGCGGCCTCCACGTCACGATCGTGTCCTTCGGCTTCAAGTACGGCATCCCGATCGACGCCGACATGGTCGCCGACATGCGGTTCCTGCCCAACCCGTTCTGGGTCGATGAGTTGCGCCCCCTCAGCGGGCAGGACGCACCGGTTCGCGAATACGTGTACCGCCAGGAGCGCTCGCAGGAGTTCCTCGACCGCTATGTCGAGCTCCTGTCGATGATCACCAACGGGTTCCTGCAGGAGGACAAGCTCTTCCTCACCGTCGGCATCGGCTGCACCGGCGGTCGCCACCGCAGCGTGGCCATGTCCGAGGCCCTGGCCGACCGGCTGCGCGCCCGCGGCGTCCGCACGCTCGTCGTCCACCGCGACCTGGGCCGCGAATGATCCGAGAGCGGTCCGGGGGGCCCGCGGTCGTCGCTCTCGGGGGAGGGCACGGCCTGGCCGCCACCTTGTCGGCGCTGCGCAAGGTCACCACCCGGCTCACCGGGATCGTCACGGTCGCCGACAACGGCGGTTCGTCGGGTCGCCTGCGCGCCGAGTTCGGCATCCTGCCGCCCGGCGACCTGCGCATGGCGCTGGCCGCCCTGTGCGGCGACGACGACTGGGGCCGCGCGTGGGCCGAGATCCTGCAGCACCGGTTCGGGGGAACGGGGCCGCTGGCCGGACACCCTCTCGGCAACCTGCTGCTGGCCGCGTTGTGGGACATGGAGCGTGACCAGGTCGCGGGGCTCGACCTCGTCGCGGAGTTGCTCGGAGCGCAGGGCCGCGTGCTGCCGATGGCCAACGTGCCGCTCGACATCGAGGCCGACGTCGACTTCGGCCCGCCCCGGGGGATCGAGGTCGTTCGCGGCCAGGCCGAGGTGGCCACCACGCCCGGGCGGATCCAGGGCGTCCGGCTCGACCCCGACGACCCGCCGGCCTGCCCGCAGGCCGTCGCCGCCCTCGAGAGCGCCGACTGGGTCACGATCGGTCCCGGCTCGTGGTTCACCAGTGTCATGCCCACGCTGCTGGTGCCGCAGCTGCGCCAGGCCCTGCTGCGCACGCCGGCCAAGCGCTGCCTGGTCCTCAACCTCGTCGCCCAGCCGGGCGAGACCGAGCACCTGACCCCGGCGGAGCACCTCGAGGTGCTCGCGGCCCATGCGCCCGACCTGCACCTCGACGTCGTGGTGGCCGACACGTCCGCCGCCCGCGACATCGACGGGCTCGCCCGCGCAGCGGCCCATTTCGGGGCCCGCCTGGTGACGGCCGACGTCCGCGCCACCTCGCAGTCCGGCCAGCACGATCCGGCCGCGTTGGCCGAGGTCTTTGCCACCACGTTCGCCCCCGCGTCACCAGCACAGGCATAGAGTGGCCCGAGCGGACATCCCGGGACCGCTTGACTGGAGGCTGATGAAGCGATGGCGATGACGGCACAGGTGAAGGCGGAGGTGGCCCGGATCCCCGTGACGAAGGCCTGCTGTCGCAAGGCCGAGGTCTCGACGATCCTGCGGTTCTCGGGGGGCCTTCACATCGTCTCGGGCCGGATCGTGATCGAGGCCGAGCTCGACACCGCCGCCGCCGCGCGCCGGCTGCGCCAGGAGATCGCCGAGGTCTACGGGCACGAGAGCGAGATCATCGTCCAGCAGGGTGCCGGCGTCCGCAAGACCACGCTCTACGTCGTGCGCATCGCGCGCGGGGGAGAGGTCCTCGCCCGCCAGACCGGCCTCGTCGACGGTGGTGGCCGCCCCGTGCGCGGGCTCCCGCCGCAGGTCGTCTCGGGCCCCTCGTGCGACGCCGTCGCTGCCTGGCGCGGCGCGTTCCTGGCCCGCGGATCCCTCACCGAGCCGGGCCGCTCGTCCGCCCTCGAGATCGGCTGCCCCGGCCCCGAGGCCGCGCTCGCGATGGTGGGTGCTGCCCGCCGCGTCGGCGTCTCGGCCAAGGCGCGCGAGGTGCGCGGCGGTGATCGTGTCGTCATCCGCGACGGGGAGGCCATCGGCGCGCTCCTGACCCGCCTGGGCGCCCACGAGACGCTGCTGGCCTGGGAGGAGCGTCGCATGCGCCGCGAGGTGCGCGCCACGGCCAACCGGCTGGCGAACTTCGACGACGCCAACCAGCGTCGTTCCGCCCGTGCCGCCGTCGCGGCGGGGGCTCGCGCCCAGCGCGCACTGGACATCCTCGCCGAGGAGGTCCCCGACCACCTGCGCCTCGCCGGCGAGCTGCGCGTGCAGCACCGCGAGGCCAGCCTCGAGGAGCTCGGTCAGCTGCACGAGCCGCCGCTGACCAAGGACGCGATCGCAGGCCGGATCCGCCGTCTGCTCGCCATGGCGGACAAGCGGGCGCACGACTTGGGCATCGACGACACCGAGGCCGGACTCAACCCCGATCAGTACGCGGACGGCTGAGAGATCTCGGCGGCAGATGCCCGGTGCGCTGCCCGCGACGACGTCGGTAGGGTGAGGACGTAACGTCTTTCACCCGGCAACTCAGGAGCAACCCGTGACTGTTCGCGTAGGTATCAACGGATTCGGCCGCATCGGCCGTAACTTCTTCCGCGCGGTGCGTGCCGCCGGTGTCGACGTCGAGATCGTGGCTGTCAACGACCTGACCGACAACAAGACGCTGGCCACCCTGCTCAAGTACGACTCGATCCTGGGCCGCCTCGACGCCGACGTGAACTTCGACGACACGGCGATCTACGTGGGCGACCAGAAGATCGTCGCCTTCGAGGACCGCGACCCGGCGAACCTCGACTGGGGCTCGGTCGGCGCCGACATCGTCGTGGAGTCCACCGGCTTCTTCACCGACGCCACGAAGGCCAAGGCCCACATCGACGGCGGTGCGAAGAAGGTCATCATCTCGGCTCCGGCCAAGAACGAGGACATCACGATCGTCATGGGCGTCAACGACGAGCTGTACGACCCGGCCTCGCACACGATCATCTCGAACGCGTCGTGCACCACGAACTGCCTCGCGCCGATGGCCAAGGCCCTCAACGACGGCATCGGCATCGAGCGTGGCCTGATGACCACGATCCACGCCTACACGCAGGACCAGAACCTGCAGGACGCGCCGCACAGCGACCTGCGCCGTGCCCGCGCCGCCGCGCTGAACATCGTCCCCACCTCCACCGGTGCCGCCAAGGCCGTCAGCCTCGTGCTGCCCGAGCTGAAGGGCAAGCTCGACGGCTACGCGCTGCGCGTGCCCACGCCCACCGGCTCGGCCACCGACCTGACCTTCACGGCCAGCCGTGAGACCTCGGTCGAGGAGATCAACGAGATCGTCCGCCAGGCCGCCGAGGGCTCGCCGTACCTCAAGTACAACGTGGACCCGATCGTCTCCACCGACATCGTCACCGACCCGCACTCGTGCATCTTCGACGCGCCGCTGACCAAGGTCACCGGCGACCTCGTGAAGGTCGTCGGCTGGTACGACAACGAGTGGGGCTACTCCAACCGCCTCGCCGATCTGGTCTCCCTCGTCGGCAAGTCGCTCTGAGCTCCCTCGTGAAGACGATCGACGACCTGGGCGATCTGAAGGGCAAGCGCGTCCTGGTCCGCAGCGACCTGAACGTGCCGCTCGACGGTGCCACCATCACCGATGACGGCCGGGTGCGCGCGAGCGTCCCGACGATCCAGAAGCTGGTCGACCAGGGCGCGCGCGTCCTCGTGGTCGCGCACCTGGGCCGGCCGAAGGGCGAGCCGGATCCGCAGTTCTCGCTCGCGCCCGTCGCGGCGCGGCTGAGCGAACTGCTCGGCGAGACCGTGCGCTTCGCGTCCGACACCGTCGGTGTGGACGCCCAGCGCACCGCCAGGGAGCTCAAGAACGGCGAGGTCGCCCTGCTGGAGAACGTCCGGTTCAACGCGGGCGAGACCAGCAAGGACGACGCCGAGCGCGGAGCCTTCGCCGACGAGCTGGCGGCCCTGGCCGACGTGTTCGTCTCCGACGGCTTCGGCGTGGTGCACCGCAAGCAGGCCAGCGTCTACGACGTGGCCAAGCGCCTGCCGGCCGCCGTGGGCGGTCTGGTGCAGGCCGAGGTCGAGGTGCTGCAGCGACTCACCGCTTCCCCGGAGCGGCCCTACGCCGTCGTCCTGGGCGGCTCGAAGGTCTCCGACAAGCTCGGTGTCATCGACCACCTGCTCACCAAGGCCGACACCCTCGTGATCGGCGGCGGCATGGTCTTCACGTTCCTCGCGGCCCAGGGCCACGGGGTCGGGAAGTCGCTGCTCGAGCAGGACCAGATCGACGTCGCCAAGGGCTACCTCGATCGCGCCCAGGAGCTCGGCGTGTCGATCGTGCTGCCCACCGACGTCGTCGTGGCGCCGGAGTTCGCAGCCGACGCCCCGGCCACCACGGTCACGATCGATGCCATCCCCGACGACCAGATGGGGCTCGACATCGGCCCCGAGTCGGCGGCCGCGTTCGCCGAGGTCATCCGCGGCGCGAGGACGGTGTTCTGGAACGGACCCATGGGCGTGTTCGAGATGGCGCCCTTCGCCGCCGGCACCCGCACCATCGCGCAGGCGCTCACCGAGGTCGACGGCCTGTCGGTCGTCGGTGGTGGCGACTCCGCCGCCGCCGTGCGCCAGCTCGGCTTCGAGGACGCGCAGTTCGGCCACATCTCGACCGGTGGCGGCGCGAGCCTGGAGTACCTCGAGGGCAAGACGCTCCCGGGCCTGGCCGTACTGGAGGAGAACGCATGAGCGAGCGCCAGCGATCGAACACAGGCCGTACTCCGCTGATGGCGGGCAACTGGAAGTGCAACCTGAACCACCAGGAGGCGGTGGTCCTCGTCCAGAAGCTGGCGTGGACCCTGTCGGACAAGAAGCACGACCACACCAAGAGCGAGGTCGTGGTGCTCCCGCCCTTCACCGACCTGCGCAGCGTCCAGACGCTGGTCGACGGCGACAAGCTGCCGATCGGCTACGGCGCGCAGGACGTCTCGGCGCACGACGGTGGCGCGTACACCGGTGAGATCTCCGCCGCGATGCTGTCGAAGCTCGGCTGCTCGTACGTCGTCGTCGGCCATTCCGAGCGCCGCGAGTACCACGGCGAGTCCGACCAGCTCGTGAACGCGAAGGCCGGCAAGGCACTCGCCCAGGGCATGACGCCGATCGTGTGCGTGGGGGAGGGCCTCGAGGTCCGCCAGGCCGGCGAGCACGTCGCGTACACGCTCGCCCAGGTCGACGGCTCGCTGGCCGGGTTCACTGCCGAGCAGGTCGCCGGCCTCGTCATCGCCTACGAGCCCGTGTGGGCCATCGGCACGGGCGAGGTCGCCACGCCAGAGGACGCCCAGGAGGTCTGCGCGGCCATCCGCGGACGCCTCCAGGAGACCTGGGGTACCGAGGCGGCCGACCAGACCCGTATCCTTTACGGCGGATCGGTCAAGGCGGCGAACGTGGCCGCGATCATGGCGAAACCCGATGTCGACGGAGCGTTGGTCGGCGGGGCAAGCCTGGTCGCGGAGGAGTTCGCCGGGATCGCCCGGTTCTACGACATGCCAGACCTCCAGGGGTCCTGACCGAAGGGAGAGACGTGGTTATCGCGTTCTCCGTGCTGCTCGCCCTGAGCAGCCTGCTCATGATCGTCCTCGTGCTGATGCACAAGGGCCGAGGCGGCGGTCTGTCCGACATGTTCGGCGGCGGTGTCTCCAGTTCGCTGAGCGGCTCGTCCGTCGCCGAGCGCAACCTCGATCGCATCACCGTCGGTACGGCCGTCGTGTGGGTCGTGTGCGTCTTCGCGCTCGGCCTGCTGCTGAAGGTGAGCAACTGATGGCCGCCGGAGCAATCCGCGGCAGCCGCATCGGCTCCGGCCCCATGGGCGAGGCCGAGCGTGGCGAGGCCGCGCCGCGCCAGGCGATCTCGTACTTCTGCGTGAACGATCACTCGATCACGTTGAACTTCGCGATCGAGGCCGAGGTGCCCGTCGAATGGGACTGCCCGAAGTGCGGCATGCCCGCCAGCATGGACTCGGACAACCGCCCCGACGCGCCCAAGACCGAGCCCTACAAGACCCACCTGGCCTACGTGAAGGAGCGCCGCTCCGAGACCGAGGCCGCCGACATCCTCAAGGAAGCCCTCGACACCCTGCGCAGCAAGCGCAAGACCGGCGAGATCATCTTCTGAGTCGCAACGACTGAACGCGGCCCACCCTGCTCCGGCAGGGTGGGCCGCGTTCTTTCGTGTGGGGGCCTCAGCGGGGGAGCCGCGAGGCGGCCTCGGTGTCGAGGAACCAGACGGTCTCCTCGAGCCCGCGGGCGCCGGCGGCGGGTGCCTCGTCGATCGGGGCGCCGCTGATCGCCTTCGCCACGGCCTCGGCCTTGTCCGCGCCCGAGACGACGAACCACGTCGCCCGGGTGTGGTTGAGCGCCGGGTACGTCAACGTGATGCGCTGCGGCGGCGGCTTGGGGGAGTCGAAGACCTCCACCGCGCGACGCTCGGTCTCGTGCACCTGCGGGTGCCCGGGGAACAGTGACGCGATGTGCGCGTCGGGCCCCACGCCGAGCAGGACCACGTCGAACGGGTCCTGCGGCAGGGTCTGGGCGTAGGCGTCGGCCGCCTCGGCCATCGAGAGGTCGCAGCCGTGCGCCGGCATGGCGTGGATGTGCTCGGCCGGGACCCCGAGCCGGTCGAGGAAGCCCTCGCGCGCCTGGCGGTCGTTGCGGTCCTCGTGACCCTCGGGCACGAAGCGCTCGTCGCCCCACCAGTACTCGACCGCGCGCCAGTCGGCGTTCTCATTCGAGAGGCGCCCGTACATCTTCCCGGCGATCGTCCCGCCGGTGAGCACGAGGCGCGGGGTGCGTCCCGCGAGGGCGATGGACTGCACGCGCAGGGCGAGCTGGCGCGACACCGACAGGGCGAGCTCGTTCGCGCTGTCGAAGATCTCGATCGTCATCGGCTCCTCAGTCCTTCCCGGTGACCAGGTGCTGCAACGTCTCGCCGTAGATCTCGTCCGCATCGAGGCGGCGCAGGTCCTCGGCCAGCAGTTCGGGAATCGTGCGACGGCGGATCGGCACGACGCGCGGCGACGAGCCGGGCACGCTGAACTCGCAGCTCATCTCGTCGGTGCGGCGGATGTCGATGTCGCCCACGTCGGTGAACAGGGTGACCCGTTGGATCTGGGAGCCCGAGTCGTCGTCGACGAACTCGATCGGCACGTTGAGGCGGCACTTGAGCCACGCCTGCAGCATGACGGCGACCGGGTTGACGTCGTCTGCCTGGATGCGGCCGCCGGTGGCCGAGCCCGAGGTCTGGTCGAGCGCCGCGGCGAGCAGCGCGCGCCACAGTGTGAGTCGGGTCCAGGCCAGGTCGGTGTCGCCCGGCGCGTAGCCCGGCGCGAGCTTGTGCAGCCACTGCACCGGCGCGGGCGTGCGCTCGGAGTCGGTCAGCCGCCGACGAGCGAGGCGCCCGATCGGGTCGAGGGAGGGCTCCAGCGGTCCCACGCCGGGCCACCAGGCCACCACGGGGGAGTCGGGCAGCAGCAACGGCAGCACGGCGGACTCGGCGTGCTTCACCAGCGGGCCCGACATGCGCAGCAGCACGGATTCGCCCGGAGAGCCCGCGCCGACGCGCACGCGGGCATTGAGGCGCGGCTTGCCCCGTCCGTCGCCCAGGATGACGCCCAGGACGCGGGAGGGGTGCTCGTGCTGCAGGACGTTGGCGGACTTCATCGCGTCGGCCACGTTCTCGTCGTCGGTGACGATGAGCAGTGTCAGGACCATGTCCATGGCCGGGCTGCCCGCGAGCGAGCGTCCCTTGGTCAGCGCCTTGGCGACCACCCCGGCATTCGTGTCCTCGAGGAGCAGGTCCATCAGGGTCGCCTCCAGACGCGGCCGTCGCGGGCCAGCATGTCGATCGCCGACTGCGGACCCCACGTGCCGGCCGGATACGTGTCGATCGTGCGCTTGCGCGACCAGTGCTCGATCACGGGATCGAGGATCTCCCACGAGAGCTCGACCTCCCGGTGCTGGGGGAACAGCGGCGGGTCGCCCAGCAGGACGTCGAGGATGAGCCGCTCGTACGCCTCGGGGCTGCTCTCGACGAACGAGCCGCCGTAGACGAAGTCCATGTTGACGTCGCGGATCTCCATCGTGGTGCCGGGCACCTTCGCGCCGAACCGCATCGTCACCCCTTCGTCAGGCTGGATGCGCATCACGAGGGCGTTGTGCCCCAGCTCGGTGACGTCGATGTTCTCGAACGGCAGGTGGGGCGCCTTCTTGAAGACGACCGCGACCTCGGTGACGCGCCGGCCGAGCCGCTTGCCGGTGCGCAGGTAGAACGGCACGCCGGCCCAGCGGCGGGTGTCGATGTCGAGCCGCAGCGCGGCGAAGGTCTCGGTGAGCGAGTTCGGGTCGGTGCCCTCCTCGTCGCGGTAGCCCACCACCGGCTGGCCGCCGGCCCATCCCTCGACGTACTGCGCACGGGCGGTGTGCTCGTCGAGGTCGTCGGGCAGCCGGACGCTGCGCAGCACCTTCTGCTTCTCCGCGCGCAGGCTGGAGGCGTCGAACGAGACGGGCTCCTCCATCGCCACGAGCGCGAGCAGCTGGAGCAGGTGGTTCTGGATCACGTCGCGGGCCGCGCCGATGCCGTCGTAGTACCCGGCGCGCGAGCCGATGCCGATGTCCTCGGCCATGGTGATCTGCACGTGGTCGACGTAGTTCGCGTTCCACACCGGC
>JBEVDF010000344.1:0-8897 GCA_040514145.1 Aeromicrobium sp. | reverse complement strand
AGGGCGAGGTCGTCGCGCTCGGCGCGGTTGTCCCCCACGTCGCCGATCCACAGCGTGCCGTCGCGCAGGGCCAGTGCCTCCACGTCGCGGAACGTGGCCCGGACGGTGGTCACCCCGACCACGTCGCCGGTCGCGAGGTCGACGGCGAACACCTCGGCCGCGTTGCCGGAGTCGTTCACGGTGTAGGCCAGTCCCTCATGGCTCGAGCTGACCGCCAGTCCGCTGGACTCGGTGATGCGGGCGTCGCCCAGCACCGCGACGGGCTCGTCGGTGGCGGCCTCGGCGCGATCGACCAGCGAGGCCACCAGCACCACCACGATCAGCGCGACGAGCAGCCCGGGAATCAACAGCCGCCGGCGCCGGGGGTTCACGGGGCCACCTCCACCTGCGCGGCGCGCGTTATCGTGGAGTCATGGCCCGCCAGAAGCGATCCCGGATCCCCGACCTGGGCCGTCCCGAGGTCACCGAGCTGGAGTTCGGCAAGACGACGCATCGTGTCGCCGAGGTCGAGCCCATGGATGTCGACGGTGTCCGCACCATGACGATCGGCACGATCGCCTGGGGCGTCGTGGCGCTCGCGCTGCTGCCGTTCTGGGGCAACCTGCAGGACCAGGGCCGCACGTGGTGGCTGTGGACCGCGTTCGCCGGACTGGGCCTGGGCCTCATGGGCATCGAGTTCTGCAAGCGTCGCCGCGACGCGCTCGCCGAACGCGAGGCGACCGCCCCGTTGCAGACGGTGATTCCCGTCGAGGACCTCCCCGCGGGGACGAAGCTCGAGACGAGCGCTCCCGCCGAGCCGAAGGCCGCCGGGGCACCGGTCACGCCCCAGACTCCCTCGGACCGCCCCGGCGGACGGCGTCGCCGGTCCTGAGGCCGGCCGGCCTCCCCGCATCAGATCCCGCACGACCGGCTCAGAACTCCTCGAGCTCGGCGCGGGTCGAGTCCAGCACCGGGTCGGGCAGCTTGGACGCCGACGCCGAGCGCTTGGGCCGCGTGCCCGAGTGGGCCCCGCAGCCATGGGTGAGGGCGACGATGCGTCCGTCGGCGTTGGCCATCTTGTTCGCGCACACGCCGAAGCGGTCGGACAGGTCGCCGGCCAGCGAGACCAGGAATCCGCACGTGCCGCACGTGCCGGGCGCCTGCTTCGCGATCGGGGTGTCCGGGCCGGACTCGCCCTCGTACCAGCGCTCGGCGGCGTCCTCACGGCCCTCGATCGAGAGCACCCACTCGCGGCCGAGGCCGATCTCGCGGGCGAAGTGACGGTCGACGACACCGGTGCCGTCGCCGTCGCCGGCGGACCACGCCGGGACGAGGCGGATGTCGTCCTCCTCGGGCGGCAGCATGTCGCCGGGACCGAGGTCGCCGGGACGGATGCGCTCGCGGTAGGGGGTCCAGTCAGGGGCGACGATGGCCTCGTCACCGGGCAGCAGCACGATGTCGTTGATGGTCACCTGGTCGTCCAGGACCGAGGCGCTGACGGCCCAGTACCAGCCCCGGTAGCCCGGCAGCAGGCAGGCGAAGCGCTCGGTCACCAGACCGGGCGCCTCCTCGGTGCTGCCGAGGTGGTCGCCGACCGTGCCGTCGTCGGCACTGGCATCGAGGGCCGCGCGTGCAGGAGTGGTCGCCGTGCTCATGCTCCGATTGTCCCCCACCGGGCCACACCCGACCAACCCGGTCGGCCCGTGTTCACCCGCTGACGCCCGCGGGCACCAGCACGGCGGCCAGGACCACCAGCACCGGCAGCGACGCGATCGTGGTGACCGCGACGCTGTCGCGAGCGAGCAGCTGCGCCCGACCGAACCGGGTGGCGTAGACGAACACGTTCTGCGCCGTCGGCAGCGCGGCCATCAGGGTCACGCCGGCCACCTCGAGGGCGCTCAGGTCGAGGGCGAACCGCGCCACGAGGTAGGCCACCAGGGGCTGCCAGGCGAGCTTGAGCACCGCGACGAACGCGACTTCGCGCCCGTTGCCGCTGCCGATCCGCGGACCGAAGCGCAACGAGACGCCGTAGGCCACCAGCGCGCACGGGATCGCCATCGCGCCCAGCAGTGAGATCGGCTCGTCCACCACCCGCGGGAGCTCCACGTGGCCCAGCGAGAGCAGGACGCCGGTCACCGCGGCGACCGACACCGGGTTGCGCACGCCCGCGCGGACGAAGGCCCACGGCGTGGCACGGTGGCCTGCCTCCATGCTGAGGAACGTCAGCGCCAGCGGCGCGTAGATCGTCAGCTGCAGGACCATCGTGGGCAGCGCGAAGGCCGCGTCGCCCAGGACGTAGCCCGCGATCGGCAGCCCGAGGTACCCGCCGTTGGCGTAGGAGGCCGACAGCCCACCGACCACCGCCGACGGACGCGACCGGCCGCGCCAGCGCGCCCAGGGCAGGTAGATCGCCAGCGTGGCCACGACCCCGGCGACGGCCACCACGAACCAGGCGCCGAACACGGTGCCGAGATCGGTGGAGCCGAGGACGTCGATCAGCAGCGCCGGCGTGGCCACGAAGTAGACGAGTCGCGACAGCACCGCCTGGCTGGCGGCGTCGAGCACCCGCGTGGCGGCCAGCACGTAGCCCACCGCGATCAGGACGCCGATGACGGCGAAGCCCTCGAGAGCCCCGGTCACGAGGTCGGGTCAGTCACGCGTCAGGCGTCGAGGTCCGCGGCGAGGCGGCGCAGCAGCTGCGCGACCTGGCGGGCGCGCTTGCCCTCCGGGTGGCGGCCGTGGCGGTAACCCTCGCCGAGGCCGTCGAGCAGGTTCACGAGGTCCTCGACGATGACGACCATCTCCTCGGGCGACTTGCGCCGCGCGTGGGCCTGCGCCTGCGAGACCGAGGGGGTCGGGTCGAGGACACGGACCTGCAGGGCCTGGTCGCCGCGGCGGCCGGCGGCGATGCCGAACTCCACGCGCGTGCCCGCCTTCAGGGTGGTCACGCCGTCGGGCAGCGCTTCGGAGCGCACGTAGACGTCCTCACCGTCCTCTCGGCTGAGGAAGCCGAACCCCTTCTCGGAGTCGTACCACTTGACCTTGCCGGTGGGCATGACGGTTCCTTTGCGTTCTGCGAGTGCGACCCCTGAAGTCTAGTCCGGCCGGGACCGCGGACGTGCGCGCGCCGCTCAGTCCTCGTCGTCGAAATCGACCGAGATGGTCTGGAATCCCTTGTGCCGCTGCATGCGCGCGTACTGCGCGTACGCGCGTCGGTCGCCGGCGGTGAGGACGACGTTGTCGGTGAACGGCGTCAGCAGGGCCCGCGGGTACAGGTGACGCCGCCGCACCACGTTGATCTGCAGCCCGATCACGATCGTGGAGGTCAGCAGGAACAGCAGCGCGATCAGGCCGAGCACCAGCGCGAAGGTCTGGTTCATCGACGTGGCCCGCGCGATGACGCCCTGCACGTAGGCGTCGCCGGCGTACTGCAGGACCTGCCAGCCCAGGGCGCAGAACAGCGACCCCGGCAGGACCGACCGCCACGAGGCCCGGCGCAGGCTCACGAACTTGAAGACGGTGATGAAGATGCCCCACGAGACGAGGAAGCCGACGACGCGCATGACCCAGCCGAGGTCGGGCAGGTGGTCGATCCCGACCACCTGGGGGTTGTCCACGATCGACTGCAGGATCGCGATGATGGCGATGCCCAGCCCGCCGATGCCCAGCACGACGAAGCTGCGCAGCCGCATCATGATCGGGTTCGGCCGGCTGTTGCGCGGCACGCCCCACGCCACGTTGGCGGCGTTCTGGGTGGACTGACCGACGCCGAGCGCACCGTAGAGCGCGGCGATCGAGCCGACGACGATCGCCGAGGTGCTGCCGGTGAGGCCACCGGGGCGGCCGAGCTGGTCGCCGACGATCGGGAACTGGCCGAGCGCCGTGTCGAGCAGGCGCTGCTGGAGATCGGGGTCGTCCTGCAGCACGAAGCCCAGGACCGACGAGGCGATCAGCAGCAACGGGAAGATCGCGATGAACGAGTAGTAGGTCATGATCGCCGCGAGATAGGGGCCCTGGTCGTCGAAGAACTTGTAGATCACCGCGATCGGGAACCCGAGGACCGGGTGCTGCCGCTGGAAGCGGTCGACCCGGGCGACGATGCTCATGGCAGGTATTGTCGCGCAGCCCTCAGGACTCGCTCGTACACCTCGCGGGGAAGCACCGCGCCTTCTCGGCGGACGTCCTGCTCCCGCACCTCGATGAACCGGTTGAGCCGCACCTCGCTGGGCCGCCGTTGGGAGTCCCAGGGGCCCGAGCCGATGTCCATCCAGAACCGGCCCGCGCGCGCCTCCTGCGCCTGGTCGCGGTCATGGTCCTGCGAGGTGAGTTGGAGGGCCACGAGCGTGCCGTCACCGCGACGACCGATCAGCAGGACGGGACGGTCCTTGCCCCGGCTCGGGTCTTCCTCGTACGGCACCCAGGTCCAGACGATCTCGCCCGGATCGGGGCGGCCGTCGTGGCCGCCGGCCCACGTCGTGTCGAGGCCGGCCGGGGCACGCGAGGTGCCTCCGGCCGGCGACGACGAGGACGAGACGGCACGGCCGATCTCGACCAGCCGTCGCAGGACGGCGGGAAGGCTCGGCCGGGCCACGGGTCAGGCGGTGGTCTCGAAGGCGGGCAGCTGCCGCTTCATGACCTTGCCCGTGGGGTTGCGCGGCAGGGTGTCCAGGAACATGACACCGCGCGGCACCGCGGAGCGGGCGACGTTGTCCTTGGCGAACTCGACCAGCTCGTCGGCGGTGACGTCGCTGCCCTCCTTGCGCACCACGTAGGCGGCCAGGCGCTGACCCCACTCCGGGTCGGCGATGCCCGTGACGACCACGTCGGCGACCTCGGGGTGCTCGACGAGGCAGTCCTCGAGCTCGCGCGGGAAGACGTTCTCACCACCGGAGATGATCATGTCGTCGTCGCGGCCGGCGACGAAGAGGCGACCCTCCTCGTCGAAGTAGCCGAGGTCGCCCGAGTCCATGAGGCCGGAGTGGAACGACTTGTTGCGGCCGTCGGTGTAGCCGCCGAACGGCATGTCGTTGACCACGTGGATGACGCCGATGTCGCCCTGGGGCACCTCGTTGCCGTCGTGGTCGAGGATCTTGACCGTGGTGCGCCACGGGACGCGACCGGCGGTGCCGGGCGCCGCGCGCAGGTCCTTCGGGTCGGCGATCGTGATCCAGCTGGTCTCGGTCGCGCCGTAGAAGTTGTAGATCGAGTCGGTGTACATGTCCATGAAGTGCAGCGCCAGGTCGCCGGCCAGGGCCGAGCCGCTGGAGGCGGTGATCGTCAGGCTGGAGACGTCGGTCTCCTTGACCACCTTGGGGTCGGCCTTGACCATGCGCTGGAGCATGAGGGGCACGACCACCAGGACGCGGACCTTGTACTTCTCGATGTCGCGCAGCGCCTGCTCGGGGATGAACTTGCGGCGCAGGACGAACGTGGGGCACGTCGACAGGCCGAAGCCCAGGTTGATCAGGCCCCACGAGTGGAACAGCGGCGCGGCGATCGAGACGACCGAGTTGCTCTGGTACGGAATCGAGCCGAAGAAGGCCAGCAGCGGCTTGAGGTCCTCGGGCTCCTTGCGCTTCGCGCCCTTGGGCAGGCCCGTCGTGCCGGAGGTGAAGATGATCATCTCGCCGTGCTTGGAGGGGACGGGCTGCTCGCCGGACGGCTTGCCCACCGTGGAGGACTCGACGGAGGGCAGGTCCGAGGGTGCGTCGGCATCGGCCCAGGCGAGCATCAGGCGACTACGGCGGACGTCCTCGACCAGCGGCAGGAACTCCTGGTCGAGGATCAGCAGCTCGGCGCCCTCGCGCTCGGCCAGGTCGGTCAGCTGGGCGCGACTGGACATCGTGTTGAGCAGCAGGACGCGGCCGCCCATCTGCACGACGGCGATGAGGGCGATGACGAGGTAGCGGTGGTTGCGCGCGAGGACCGCGACCGAGTCACCGGGCTCGATGCCGCGCTCGCGCAGCACCTCGGTGAACTGGTTCACCTGGGTGACCAGGTCCTCGTACGTGATCTCGCCGGCGTCGTCGATGATCGCGAGCTGCTTGGGGTAGCGCTTCGCCGCGGCGTTGATGCCGGAGGGGAGCCCCGGTCCCCACTTCTTGAGGACGCGCGCAGCACCGATGAGCTTGTGCGGCGGCAGCGCCTTGATGACGCCAATGCGTCGCAGGACCTTCAGTTTGTAACCCAAGTCACCCATGGCGCAGAGCGTAACAGTCGGGATTGGTGTGTCTGAGGCTTTCCTCACGCTTCACTGGTGGGAGCGGTGCGCGCCGTGTGGCAGGTGGGGAAAATGCCTCGAACGGGTGGTCATCCATGGTTCGGTCGGGTCCTAGGCAGAAGGCGGTCTCAGGCGCTGCCTCCACCTCGCACGACGGGCGCCATCCGCGTCGCCTCCTCGTCGCTGAACACGCGCGACCGAATGATGAAGCGGTGCCCCGTGGGCCCCTCGATCGAGAAGCCTGCCCCCCGTCCGGGAACGACGTCGATCGTGAGGTGCGTGTGCGACCAGTACTCGAACTGGGCCGCCGAGATCCACACCGGGATCGGCTCGGGCGTGCCCGCCTCGAGCTCGCCCAGGAGCACGTCGGCACCCCCGATCAACAACGTGCCCTGGGTGTAGCACATCGGCGCGGACCCGTCGCAGCACCCGCCGGACTGGTGGAACATCAAGGGCTGGTCGTGGTCGGCCCGGAGGCGGCGGAGCAGCTCCGCCGCCTCCGGGGTCACGGCCACTCGTGCCGTCGGGAGGGACGAGCCGACGGACTCGGGTGACGTCTCGGTCTCCATCGGGATCAGAAGAATCCGACGGCGTTGGGCGAATAGCTCACGAGCAGGTTCTTGGTCTGCTGGTAGTGGTCGAGCATCTGCGCGTGGTTCTCACGACCGATTCCGGAGTTCTTGTAGCCACCGAACGCCGCGTGCGCGGGGTACTGGTGGTAGCAGTTCGTCCAGACGCGGCCGGCCTCGATCGTGCGGCCCGCACGGTAGGCGGTGTTCGTGTCGCGGCTCCACACACCGGCGCCGAGGCCGTACAGCGTGTCGTTGGCGATGCTCATCGCGTCGTCGAAGTCGTCGAACCCCGTCACCGAGACGACCGGACCGAAGATCTCCTCCTGGAAGACCCGCATCTTGTTGTGGCCCTGGAGGATCGTCGGCGCCACGTAGTAGCCGCCCGACAGGTCGCCACCGAGGTCGACCCGCTCGCCACCGGTGATGATGCGGGCTCCCTCCTCCACGCCGATCTGGATGTACGACAGGATCTTCTCGAGCTGGTCGTTGCTCGCCTGCGCGCCGATCATCGTCTCGGTGTCCAGCGGGTTGCCCTGCTTCACGAGCTTGGTGCGCTCGGTCGCCGCGGGCAGGAACTGCTCGAGGATCGAGTTCTGGATGAGCGCGCGGCTCGGACACGTGCAGACCTCGCCCTGGTTGAGCGCGAACATCGTGAAGCCCTCGAGCGCCTTGTCGTAGAACGCGTCGTCAGCGCTCGCGACGTCCTCGAAGAAGATGTTCGGGCTCTTGCCGCCCAGCTCGAGGGTCACGGGAATGAGGTTCTGTGCCGCGTTCTGCATGATGAGCCGGCCGGTGGTCGTCTCGCCGGTGAACGCGATCTTGCGGATGCGGCTGCTGGCCGCCAGCGGAGCGCCGGCCTCGGCGCCGAAGCCGTTGACCACGTTGAGGACGCCCGGGGGAAGCAGGTCGGCGATCAGCTCCATCAGCAGCATGATCGACGCCGGCGTCTGCTCGGCGGGCTTGAGGACGACCGCGTTGCCGGCTGCGAGCGCGGGAGCGAGCTTCCACACCGCCATCAGCAGCGGGAAGTTCCACGGGATGATCTGGCCGACGACGCCGAGCGGCTCGTGGAAGTGGTACGCGACGGTGTCCTCGTCGAGCTGGCTGATCCCGCCCTCCTGTGCGCGGATGCACCCGGCGAAGTAGCGGAAGTGGTCGACCGCGAGCGGCAGGTCGGCGGCCATCGTCTCGCGGACGGGCTTGCCGTTGTCCCACGTCTCGCCGACGGCCAGCATCTCGAGGTTCTCCTCGATGCGGTCGGCGATCTTGTTGAGGATGATCGACCGTTCGGCCGGGGAGGTCTTCCCCCACGCCGGGGCGGCCGCGTGGGCGGCGTCCAGCGCCTTCTCGATGTCCTCGGCGGTTCCCCGCGCGACCTCGCAGAACACCTGGCCGTTGACCGGGGAGACGTTCTCGAAGTACTGGCCCTTCACGGGGGCGACGTACTCGCCCCCGATCCAGTGGTCGTAGCGCGACTTGTAGGAAACGACGCTTCCCTCGGTGCCGGGTGCTGCGTAGACGGCCATCTGCTGACTCCTTCGTCGGGGGGCGGGTGTGAGGGGGCTCACATCCGATGGGTCGACGGTAGGCAGCGCAACGTTGCAGAAAGGTACGAGCGGTCAGCCGAGCTCGGCGTCGAGCCGCTCGAGGTGGTCGACCACCTGCGCGTACCGCGGCGAGGAGGCGGGCAGCACGCGGGCGATGCGCTCCCAGACCTCGAAGTCGTCGTGCCCGTGGCCGGTGTCGGCGAACGAGAGCAGCGCATCGGGGTCGTCGCCGACGAGCAGGTGCGAGCGCACCAGCTGGTGCAGGTCGTCGCGAGCCGCGGTGATCGCCGGCGACTGCGAGTCGGGCAGGATCGGCCCGCGGTACCGAGCCACCGCCTGGCGCACCCGGCCGGCCGCCAGGTCGTCCCGGACCCGCTGGGCGTCGGTGTCGAGGGTCTGGGCGAACCGGTAGGGGCGAGACTCCAGGCGCAGTCCGCCGAGGACCTGGCGCAGCCGGGACAGCTCGGCGCGGATCGTGACCTCGGGCAGCTCGTCGTCGCTCAACGCGACCGCCAGCTCGGCGGTCGTCAGGCCCCGGTCGGCCGCGGCGACCAACAGCGCGATCTCGCTGTGTCGGGC
>JBEVDF010000287.1:0-20892 GCA_040514145.1 Aeromicrobium sp. | reverse complement strand
TGGCGATCAACGGGTTCATCAGCCTCGGTGCGAACATCAGCTGGCAGGGCCACCTCGGGGGATTCATCACCGGACTCGTGCTCGGCCTGGTGTTCGCCTACGCGCCACGCGAACGTCGCACCCTCATCCAGGTGGGCACCTTCGTGCTGATCTGGGCACTCTTCCTCGCCGCGATCGCGTGGCGAACGTACGAACTGACCACCACGTTCGGGTTCCTCGGCTGAGTCCCGGGATCAGGTTATCCACAGGGGTGTGCACAACCTGTGGGGCATCACAGGTGTGTGATTCACTCCCACTTCATGGCGAAGCCGAAGGCCGCCAGGATGAAGCCCATGCCGATCGCGAGGTTCCAGCCACCGAGGTCGCTGTAGAGCGGGATCGTCACGTCGGTGTTGCTGATCGTGTAGAAGACCACGATCCACGCCAGGCCGATGACCGCGCACGCGACCATCAACGGAGCCGCCCACCGGTTGCCGATGCGCACGGGCTTGGGGCCGTCGTCGTTCACGGACTTGCGCTTGAACCTGTTGAACACGAGCATCTCCCGGTCTGGCGGCTTGGCACGGCCGCGGTGTGTCGTACTCCGCTAGCGTAGTCGTCGTGCCGGGAACGCCACGCGACCAGGGGAAGATCAGGGCTGTCAGCAGGTGGAGCCTGCTCGCCCTGGCGCTCGCCTGCGTCTGCGGGATCGTCCTGGTGGCCGCGGCTGTCACCTCCAACGGCTCCGATCTGCGCCCCGCGGGCGGCGACCTCAACTCCGTGTTGAGCGACCGGGCCCAGGAGGTCGAGAACCGCCGGCGCGAGGCCGCCGGGCTGCAACGCGAGGTCGACGCCCTGACCAGTCGCGTCGACGACGCCGACCTGCGGCGCGAGGCGCTCCGGGTCGCCCGGCTCTCCGACCCCGCGGGTCTGACCTCCGTCGAGGGACCGGGCCTGCGGATCGCGCTGGAGGACGCCCCGCGCTCGGTGGACATCCCCGGCCTCGACCCGAACCTGCTGGTGGTGCACCAGCAGGACATCCAGGCGTTCGTCAACGCCCTGTGGGCCGGCGGCGCCGAGGCGATCACCCTGCAGGGCCAGCGCCTGATCTCCACCACGGGCATCAAGTGCGTCGGCAACACGGTCGTGCTCGACGGCGTGCCCTACTCGCCGCCCTATGTGATCGAGGCGATCGGCGACCGCAGCCGGCTGCGCGGCGCGATGACCTCCTCGCCGGAGGTCACCACGTACACGCAGTACGCGAACCGCTACGGGCTCGGGCTGGAGCAGCGCGACGTCGACGTCGTGAAGGCGCCCGCCCACGGCGGCAGCGTGTCGATGCGACACGCCACCGTCGTGGAGTGACCTACGGCGTCGGCAGGGTCGTCGGCGGCGCGTTCGGGTCCGGGCTGGGCTCCGTCGGGGGCGCAGGCGGACGCGACACCGTGAGGGTGATCGTGGTGCCGGGCGCCACCATCGAGCCGGGCTCGCGGCTCTGCTCGGTGACGGTGCCGTCGGGCGCGGTGCCGGCCGGGTCGTTCTGGACCGAGACCTTCAGGCCCGCGTCCTCGAGCGTCTTCGTGGCCGCGTCGACCGGCTGGCCCACGACGTTCGGCACGTCGACCTGACCGCGCGACACGATCAGGGTGACCGTGCTGCCGCGCTCGACCTCGGTGCCCGGAGGCGGGTTGCTG
The DNA here is from genome assembly GCA_040514145.1 of Aeromicrobium sp. Lineage (GTDB taxonomy): Bacteria > Actinomycetota > Actinomycetes > Propionibacteriales > Nocardioidaceae > Aeromicrobium. The sequence goes on along the minus strand of JBEVDF010000287.1, from coordinate 19,219 downwards.
TTGAGGACGCGACCCTTCGGCTGGTCGCTGTCGGTGTTCTGGCGCTTGACCTCCAGGCCGTAGCGGTCGCCCTCGAGCAGGTCCTTGGCCTCGTCGAACGAGTAGCTCGTCAGGTTGGGGATGTCCACGAGCTCGGGTCCGGAGCTGACCACCAGATCGATGGCGGTGCCCTCGTCGACCGTCGTGCCGGGCTCGGGATCGGTGGTGATGACCTGCCCCTCGGGGATGTCGGCACTGGTCTGCTCGCTGGTCTCGCCGACCACGAGGTTCTTGGACTCGAGCCGGTTCGTGGCGGTCGGGACGTCGAGGCCCTCGACCCGTGGCACGTCGACCTTCGGTGTGTTCACCTCGGGATCGCCGTTGTTGAGCATGAGGGCCAGTCCGACGGCGGCGGCGATCGCCAGCAGCACGAGGGCCAGGGCCCACCACTTGCCGGCACCCTTCTTCTTCTCGTCCTCGTCCCCAGCGGGGGGCAGGACGGGTGCGGCCACGGCGGGCGTGACCTGGGTGGCCGCGCCGACTGCGGTGACGGCCTGCGTGGGCGCGTCGACGGAACCGCCGGCGAGCACGTGCTCGATGTCCTTGCGCATGTCGCCCGCACTGGAGTACCGGTCGTCGACTCGCTTGGCGAGGGCCTTGGCGACCACGTGGTCGACCTCGAGCGAGACGTCGGGGTTCAGCTGCGACGGAGGCCGGGCCTCCTCGCGCACGTGCTGGTAGGCCACCGAGACCGGGCTGTCGCCGACGAACGGCGGCCGGCCGGTGAGCAGCTCGTAGAGCACGCAGCCGGTGGAGTAGATGTCGCTGCGGGCGTCGACGGTCTCGCCGCGGGCCTGCTCGGGCGAGAGGTACTGCGCCGTGCCGATGACGGCCGCGGTCTGGGTCATGGCGCTGGAGGTGTCGGCGATGGCCCGGGCGATGCCGAAGTCCATCACCTTGACCTTGCCCTCGGGCGTGAGCATGACGTTGGCGGGCTTGATGTCGCGGTGGATGATGCCGGCGCGGTGGCTGTAGTCCAGCGCGGCGAGGATGTCGGCGGTGATCGACAGGGCGCGCTCGGGCAGGATCTTGCGGCCGTCGCGCAGGACGTCGCGCAGCGTGCGGCCCTCGACGAGCTCCATGACGATGTACGGCACCGTGGCGCCGGTGGGATCGGTGGCCTCGCCGGTGTCGTAGACGGCCACGATCGAGGGGTGGTTCAACGACGCCGCGGACTGGGCCTCGCGGCGGAAGCGCTCCTGGAAGGTCTCGTCGGCGGCCAGGTCGGCCCGGAGCAGCTTGATGGCGACCGGTCGACCGAGCCGCATGTCGTGGCCGGCGCGGACGTCGGCCATGCCGCCACGTCCCACCAGCTCGCCGACCTGGTAGCGGTCGCCGAGCGGGCTCATGTTCGCGTCACTCTCGGTCATGGTTTCCAGTCTCCCAAAGGGTGGATGAGGTTCATCGGAGCACCGCTTCCATCACGGAGCGGGCGATCGGGCCGCCGAGACGGCCACCGCCGATGTCGTTGGTGTTCTGCGCGGACTCGACCAGGACGGCGACGGCGACCTGCGGGTTCTTGGCCGGTGCGTAGCTGATGAACCAGGCGTACGGCGGGCGGTCGGGCGCCGACTCGGCCGTGCCGGTCTTGCCGCCGACGTCGACGCCGGGGATCGCCGCGGGGGTGCCCGTGCCGTTGTCGACGACCGAGACCATCATGTCGTTCAGCTCGCGGGCGTCACCGGCCGACATGGCGCGCTCGAGCTCCTGCGGCTCGGGCTGCTCGAGGATCGAGAGGTTGGGCGCGCGGACCGTGCGCACCACGCGCGGCTTCATCAGCACGCCGTCGTTCGCGATCGTCCCGGCCACCATCGCCATCTGCAGCGGCGTGGCGGCCACCTCGTACTGGCCGATGCCCGACTGCGCCAGCTGGGGCGCCTCGAGCTCGGTGTCGGGGTCGGCCGTGAAACGGCTGGCGGCGGACGCGAGGTCGTCGAGGGGACGCTCGCCGAAGCCGAACTTCGTGGCCTGGGCGGACAGGACGTCCTGCCCGACCTTGCCGGCCATCCAGCCGAACGAGACATTGCACGAGACCTCGAGCGCCCGCTGGAAGCTGATGGGGTTGCCGCCGCACGAGCTGCCGCCCTGGTTGGTCAGCTTGTAGTCGATGCCGGGGAAGCTGAGCGTGGCACCACCGCGCACGTCGTCGTCGGCCTCGAGCCCGAGGTCCTCGATGCCCGCGGCGGCCGTGACGGCCTTGAAGGTGGAGCCCGGCGGCAGCGTGGTCTGGGCGCCGCGGTTGATCAGCGGATCGTTCTCGTCGGCCTCGAGCTTGCGCATGGATCGCGTGACGGCGTCGAGGTCGTGGCTGGCGAGGGAGTTCGGGTTGTACGTGGGCTGGCTGACCATGGCCAGGATGTCGCCGGTCTGCGGGTCCAGCGCCACCACGGCGCCGCGGGTCTTCTCGCCGAGGTCGGCCAGGCCCTCGAACGCGGCCTTCTGGGCGGCCGGGTCGAGGGTGAGCTCCACGCTGCCGCCCTGGGGCTGGTCGTTGGAGATCACGTCGATCACGCGGTTGACGAAGAGTCGGTCGTCGCTGCCGGAGAGGATGTCGTTGTACGACTGCTCGATGCCGTCGCGGCCGTAGATGTAGGAGAAGTAGCCCGTGACCGGGGCGTAGAGCTTGGGCTCGGTGTACTTGCGCTGGAACTGCCACTTGTCCTTGACGGGCACGGACTGGGCGATGGGCTCGCCGTCGACGATGATCGCGCCGCGCTCGCGGCTGAACTGCTCGTCGATGACGCGGCGGTTGCCTTCCTTCGCGTTCAGGTCGTCGGCCTGGACGAACTGCACGACGTTGGCGTTGAGCAGGAGCGCGAGGAACATCAGCAGGCAGGCGACGGCCATGGCGCGGACGGGCTTGTTCATGACAGCTTCACCACCTGTGTCTCGTCGTCGCCGCTGATCGTGGCGACCTCCGGCGCGGGGCGCCGGGTCTGGTCGCTGATGCGCAGCAGCAGCGCGACGATGATCCAGTTCATGATGATCGAGGAGCCGCCCGCGGCCAGGAACGGCGCGGTCAGGCCGGTCAGCGGGATGAGCCGCATGACGCCACCGGCGACGACGAAGACCTGCAGGGCGAACGAGACCGAGAGGCCGACGGCGAGCAGCTTGCCGAACGCGTCGCGGCACGTCAGTGCGATCCGCAGGCCCCGCTCGGCGATGAGGCCGTAGACCACGAGCACGGCCATCAGCCCCGCGAGGCCGAGCTCCTCGCCGATCGAGGCCAAGATGAAGTCGGAGAAGCCGAACGGTGTCAGCTCGGGGCTGCCCTGGCCCCAGCCGCGCCCGAGCAGGCCGCCGTGAGCGAGGCCGTAGAGCGCCGTGATGATCTGGTAGTTCTTGTCGGGGTCGGCCCAAGGGTCGAGCCACGCGTCGAAGCGGTCGCGCACGTGGCCGAAGGCGGCGTAGCCGAACCAGGCGCCCACGGCGAACAGCGCGCCGCCGACGACGAGCCAGCCCGGGCGTTCGGTGGCGACGTAGAGCATGACGACGAACAGGCCGAAGAACAGCAGCGACGAGCCGAGATCGCGCTGGAACACCAGGATGCCGACGCTGACGAGCCAGCCCAGCAGGATGGGGCCGAGGTCGCGTCCGCGGGGCAGGTCGATGCCCAGGAACCGCCGTCCGGCCAGGGCCAGCGCGTCGCGCTTGGCGACGAGGTAGCCGGCGAAGAAGATGGCCAGCGCGATCTTGGCCGCCTCCGCGGGCTGGAAGCTGAAGGGGCCGAGCTGGATCCAGATCTGCGCGCCGCGCTTGGCGTTGCCGATGATCGGCAGGATCGGCAGCACGAGCAGGGCGATCGCGGCGAGGCCGAACGTGTACGTGTACTGCTGCAGGCGGCGGTGGTCGCGGATCAGCGCCAGCACGGCGACGAACATCAAGATGCCCAGGATCGTCCAGCGCAGCTGGCCCTGGGCGAACGGGCCGAACCCGGAGCCGTTGTCCTCCAGGCCGAGGTCGATCCGGTAGATCATCACCAGACCGATGCCGTTGAGCGCCACGACGAGCGGCAGGAGCACGGGGTCGGCGTACCCGGCGAAGCGGCGCACGGCCAGGTGCGCGCCCAGCGCCACGACGGCGTAGACGGCTCCGACCGTGTAGATGCCCGCGGGGACCGTGCCGTCGATGCCGAGGCCGACGGCGGCGTAGGACCCGATCCCGATCACGATCGCCAACAGCAGCAGCCCCAACTCGGCGGTGCGGCGCTTGCGGGGGATCCAGGCGGGAGTGACGCCCCCGGCACTCATGGTGCCTCCGTCGACGCGGACGTGGCGGGGGTGCGGCGAGGCGTGGGCGTGGGCGTCGGCGTCGGGGTGGGCGTCGGCTCGGTGACCTGGATGCTGAGGTTGGTGACGATGCGCTTGGCCTCGTCGTGGTCGGCCGCCGCGATCCCGGCGGCCACGCGGTCGCGCTGGTAGGGCGGCAGCGTGTCGATCTGGATGCGGGTGACCTCGTCGACCGTCTTGAGGGTCACGCCGGGGACGTCGACGTCGACGCCGCGGTAGATCGCGACCATGTCGCCGGAGGGCGCCACGAAGTACTGGCGCTGCGACCAGTCGTAGGCATAGGCGGCCGCGCCGCCGAGCAGGCCCAGGATCACGAGGCTGACCAGCAGCCACCGCACCCAGCGGCGCCTCGGCACCGGCAGCGGGGCGTAGCGCAGCTCCTCGGGGTCGGGCTCGACCGCGCCCGGAGCGCCGGCCACGTGCGTGGCGGGTGCGTTGGAGGCCGAGACCGTTCCGGTGCGGCGGCGGGGCTGGCTGGTGGCGGCGCCCACGAGCTGGGCCTGGCCGTCCGCGCAGACCAGGCTCTCGTCGATCGGCTCGTCGCCGGGCACGAACTCCGCCACCACGACGGTGACGTTGTCGTAGCCGCCGGCCTCGAGGGCGAGGCGGACCAGCTCGGTGGCGGCTGCGTCGATCGTCTCGAGCTTCATCGTCCGCTCGATGGTCTCGTCGTCGACCATGTCGGTGAGGCCGTCGCTGCACAGCAGGTAGCGGTCGCCCGGCGCCGGCTGCAGCCACGTGAAGTCGGGCTCGAAGTCGTCGCGGCCCAGGATCGCCTTCAGCAGCAGCGACCGGTGCGGATGGACGCGCGCCTCCTCGGGCGTGATGCGACCCTCCTCGACGAGGCTCTGCACGAACGTGTGGTCGACGCTGAGCTGGCTCAGGCGTCCGTGCCGCAGCCTGTACGCGCGGGAGTCACCGATGTGGGCCACGGCCAGCTTCTCGCCGTCCCACAGCATCGCCTCGAGCGTGGTGCCCATGCCCTCCACGGCCGGGTCGTCGGCGATGAGCTGGGCCAGGCGGTGGTTCGCGTTGGCGACCGCGGTGCGCATCGCATCGAGGGCGTCGCCGTCGATGTCGTCGTCGAGCTCACGGTCGAGGTCGCGGATCTCGGCCAGGGTGGCCGAGGAGGCCAGGTCGCCGGCCGCCGCGCCGCCCATGCCGTCGGCGATGACCAGCAGGCGAGGGCTGGCGTAGCCGGAGTCCTGGTTGTTCGAACGGCGCAGACCGACGTCGGTCAGCGCTACGTAGCGGTAGGTCAGCGGCGCCATCTACTTGCGCAACTCCACGATCGTCTTGCCCAGTCGCACCGACGTGCCGATCGCGACGGGCACCGGCGAGGTGACGCGCTGGCTGCCGATGTAGGTGCCGTTCGTGGAGCCGAGGTCCTCGACGAACCACTGCTCGCCGTTGGTGGCGAAGCGGGCGTGACGGGTGGACACGTAGTCGTCGTCGAGACGGATGGCGGCGTCGGTGCCGCGACCGAGCAGGATCGGCTCGGTGCCCAGCGGGACGCTCTGGCCGGCATTGGGGCCGTCGACGATCTGGAGCTTGGTCGGGGCGCCGCGCATCCGGCGGCTGCTGCGCTTTTCCTTCTTCGCGGGCTTGGGCTGCTTCTGGCCCTTGGCGGGCTTCGGGGTGTGGACCTTCGTGCCGAAGATGTCGGTGCGGATCACCGAGACGGCGGACAGCACGAACAGCCACAGCACGGCCAGGAAGCCGAGCTTGATCAGCGTGAGGGTCAGTTCACTCATCGATCCACCTGCGGCCGGGTCACACGACCTCCTCGCTGATCTGCACCGAGATCGTGGTGTTGCCGAGGCGGATCGTGGAGCCGTTGCGCAGGAAGGCGGCGTCGACGCGGCGTCCGTCGACGACCACGCCGTTGGTCGAGCCCAGGTCGCGCACCTCGACGCCGTTGCCCAGGAACGAGATCTCGGCGTGGTTGCGGCTGATGCCCGGGTCGTCGATCTTGAGATCGACCGAGGAGCCGCGACCGATCGTGATGCCGGGCGGGTTCACGGGGTGGCGCAGGCCGCCGATGTCGAGGACGACGCGAGCGCGGCGCACCGCGGTATCGGTGATCGGCTCGCCGCGCACGGGCGTGACCGACGCGTTCGACGCGCTGACGATCGTGAAGCGGCCGGTGTGCAGGGCCTCGTCGAGGGCGAACTCGATGTGCAGCGGGCCGGCGGCGGTGTAGTGCTGCTCGGCGAGGTGCTCCTTGAGCAGGGTGGACAGCTCGGTGGCCAGCGTGGCTCCGTACGGCGCGAGGCGCTCGTGGTCGGCGGGCGAGAGCTCCACCGTGAAGTCGTTGGGCACGAGCGTGCGCTCGCGGCTGAGGACCGACGCGTTCTGATCGACCTCGCGCTGCAGGGCGGCAGCGATCTCGACGGGCTGCACCGCGCTGCGGAAGGCGCGCGCGAACGCCCCGGTGACGGCACCTTCGAGGCGCTTCTCGAAGCGCTGCAGGACTCCGGCCACGGGTGCTCACCTCCTCGGGCATGCGACATCGACGACGGTTGGTCCTGTCGATCGTATCGACACGGCACGAGTTCGGCGTCGTCCGCGCCCGCGACCCGCCGCACACCGTGGTGTGGATCGAAGGGTGACCCGGGGAGTTCGCGTCCCCCGCGGTGCCTGTTAGACTCTGACGTCGGTCCGGTTCACCGGATCACTGCGCGAGTGGCGGAATGGTAGACGCGCTGGCTTCAGGTGCCAGTGTCCGCAAGGGCGTGGGGGTTCAAATCCCCCCTCGCGCACCACAGAAGGGCCGGGTCCACGGGACCCGGCCCTTTTTCGTGCCATGGCGAACAGGTCTTTCGCCCTTCGGGTCGCCCCAGCGACATCTTGGTACCAAGATCCGCGCTGGCCTCGCCTCGCCCGGCGGGGGTGGCGGTGACGGCCCTAGGATGGCGGTGACGCGCCCGACGTCGCGCGCGCCGGCACCGAATCCCCACCACCCCCGCGGGAGTCACATGTCCGAGTCCCTGGAAGTCCGTGGCGTCGATCTCGACGACCTGACCCTTCCCGAGCCCACCCCCGAGCAGTTCCGCCGCTCACTGCTGCACCACCTGCAGTACACGGTCGGCACCGACCCCGAGCACGCCTCGAAGTTCGACTGGCGGATGGCCCTGACGTTCACGGTCCGCGACCGCGCGCTCGAGCCGTGGTTCAACGCCACGCGGCGCACGTGGAACGAGGACCGCAAGCGCGTCTACTACCTGTCGATGGAGTTCCTCATCGGCCGGCTGCTGGAGGACGCCACGATCAACCTCGGGCTGCGCGACCTCGCGGTCGAGGTCCTCGACCGGCTGGGCCTGGACTTCGCCGACATCGCCGACGACGAGCCCGACGCGGCACTCGGCAACGGTGGACTCGGGCGGCTGGCTGCCTGCTACCTCGAGTCGATGGCCACGCTCGGCTGCCCGGCGTACGGCTACGGCATCCGCTACGAGCACGGCCTGTTCAAGCAGCGCTTCGAGGGTGGCCGCCAGATCGAGGCCCCCGAGGACTGGCTCGTCACCGACAACCCGTGGAACTTCACCCGGCCCGAGTCGGCCTACCCGGTGGGCTTCCGCGGCGAGGTCGTCGAGCAGGACGGCCGCCAGGTGTGGACGCCGCGACTTCAGGTCATCGCCGAGGCCCACGACACCCCCGTGGTCGGCTACGGCAGTCAGTGGGCGAACACCCTGCGCCTCTGGGCGGCCAAGCCCACCGCCGACCTGTTCGACCTCGAGCGGTTCAACGCCGGCGACTTCGCCGCGGCTGCCGAGCCCGAGGCCTGGGCCCGCACCCTCTCGCGCGTGCTCTACCCCAGCGACACCACCTCGCGCGGCAAGGAGCTGCGGCTCTCGCAGGAGTACTTCCTGACCTCGGCGTCGGTGCAGGACATCGTGCGCCGTTACCTCGAGGCCCACGACGACCTGCGCCGGCTGCCTGACTACGTCGCGATCCAGATGAACGACACGCACCCGGCGATCGCCGGTCCCGAGCTGATCCGCCTGCTCGTCGACGACCACGGCTTCGGGTTCGACGCGGCGGTCGACGTCTCGACCCAGGTGCTGGGCTACACGAACCACACGCTGCTTCCCGAGGCGCTCGAGCGCTGGTCGGTCGGCCTCATGCGCAAGGTGCTGCCGCGCCACCTGCAGATCATCGAGCAGCTGGACCGGCGCGACGCCGAGCTGTACGGCCCGCGCCCCGAGGGCGTCGGCCTGATCGGCGACGACCAGGTCAAGATGGGCGACCTCGCGTTCGTCACGAGCCACAAGGTCAACGGCGTCTCGGCGCTGCACACCGACCTCGTCCGTCGCGACCTCTTCCCGGCCCTGGACGCCCTGCATCCCGGCCGGATCGTCAACATCACGAACGGCGTCACCCCGCGCCGGTGGATCGCGCTGGCGAACCCGCCGCTGGCCCACCTGCTCACCGAGACGGTCGGCTCGGGCTGGCAGACCGACCTGGAGCGGTTGCGCGGTCTCGAGGACCACGTGGACGACCCGGCCTTCCGCGAGGCGTTCGGGGCCACGAAGCGCCAGGCGAAGGAGCGTCTCGCCGCCTGGCTCGCCGACCACCACGGCATCGAGATCCCGACGGACGCCCTCTACGACGTCCAGGTCAAGCGCCTGCACGAGTACAAGCGCCAGCTGATGAACATCCTGTGGACGATCGCGCACTGGCAGCGGATCAAGCGCGACCCGGGCGCCGGGTGGGTCCCGCGCGTCAAGATCTTCGGTGGCAAGGCCGCCCCCAGCTACGTCATCGCCAAGGACATCATCCGGCTCATCAACGACGTCGCGGCCGTCATCAACGACGATCCGGACACCCGTGATCTGCTGCGCGTCGTCTATCCGCCGAACTACAACGTGTCGATGGCCGAGAAGCTGATCCCCGCGGCCGACCTGTCCGAGCAGATCTCGACCGCCGGCATGGAGGCCTCGGGCACCGGGAACATGAAGTTCGCGCTCAACGGTGCGCTGACGATCGGCACCCTCGACGGGGCCAACGTCGAGATCCGCGAGCACGTCGGCGCGGACAACTTCTTCCTGTTCGGCCTCACCGCCGACGAGGTCGCCGCCCGCCGCGCCGAGCCCGATCACGCCCGCACGGCGATCGAGAAGAGCCAGACGATGCGCGACGTCCTGCAGGCGATCGCCGAGGGAACCTTCAGCCCCGGCGAGCCGAACCGCTACGGCGGCATCCTCGACATGCTGTGGAACAGCGACTGGTTCCTCGTCGCGTCGGACTTCGACGCGTACGACGAGACCCAGCAGGAGGTCGACCGCACCTACCTCGACCACGAGCGCTGGCAGCGGATGGCCCTCCTCAACGTCGCGCGGACGGGGTACTTCAGCTCCGACCGCTCAGTCCGCGAGTACATGAGCCAGATCTGGAACGTCACCCCGGCGCTCTGACCCCGGCCAGCCGGGAACGCAGATGCCAACGACCCCCGCCGGTGGTTTGATGAGAAGCGAGCAGCCGAGGGAGGCGCGTATGGCCGGTGAGGACACGACCCCGCTCGTGCTCGAGCCGGCCGAGGCGTGGCAGCTCGCGCAGGGCGTCCACCCCGATCCGTTCGCGGCGCTCGGCCCCACCGACGACGGGGACCACGTCGTCGTCCACCGCCCCGGCGCCGAGCGGGTCTGGGTCGTCAACGACACCGACAAGGTCGAGTTGTCCCGGCACCCGGCGGCCCGCGACGTCTTCGTCGGACCGGCCCTGCCGTTCTACCGCGTGCGCGTCCAGTGGCCCGAGGGCATCACCGAGGAGTACGAGGACCCCTATCGCTTCGGTCCCGTCCTCGGCGAGATCGACGAGTACCTGATCGGCGAGGGCACCCACCGGCGGCTGTGGGCGGTGCTCGGCGCCCGGGTCGTCACCCACGAGGGGGCCACCGGCGTGCACTTCGCCGTGTGGGCCCCGAACGCGGAGCGGGTGTCGGTCGTCGGCGACTTCAACGGCTGGAACGGCACCGTCCACCCGATGCGCCCGCGCGGCGCGACCGGCGTGTGGGAGATCTTCCTGCCCGGCCTCGGCGAGGGCTGTGTCTACAAGTACGACATCCTCGGCGCCGGGGGTCGCCAGCTCCCGCTCAAGGCCGATCCGGTCGGCTTCGGCAGCGAGCACCCGCCGCGCACCGGCTCCGTCGTGCGCGAGCTCGGCCGTCACGCGTGGCAGGACGACGACTGGATCGCGAACCGCGCGGCCATCCACGCGGTCGACGCGCCGATGAGCACCTACGAGGTCCATCTCGGCTCGTGGCGTCGCGTCGCGGAGGAGGGGAACCGGCCCCTGTCCTATCTCGAGTCGGCCACCCAACTGGTCGACTACGTCGCCGACCTGGGCTTCACCCACCTCGAGGTGCTGCCCGTCAGCGAGCATCCCTTCGACGGCTCGTGGGGCTACCAGCCGATCGGCCTGTACGCGCCGACGATCCGCTACGGGACGCCCGAGGAGTTCGCCGCGTTCGTCGACGCGGCCCACGCGAAGGGACTCGGGGTGCTGGCCGACTGGGTGCCGGGCCACTTCCCGACCGACCAGCACGGCCTCGGGCGCTTCGACGGCACGCCGCTGTACGAGCACTCCGACCGGCGCGAGGGCTTCCACCCCGACTGGAACACGCTGATCTTCAACTACGGCCGCCCCGAGGTCTCGAACTATCTCGTCTCCAACGCGCTGTACTGGCTGGACGAGTACCACCTCGACGGCCTGCGCGTGGACGCCGTCGCCTCGATGCTCTACCGCGACTACTCGCGCCAGCCCGGCGAGTGGATCCCCAACAAGGACGGGGGCCGCGAGAACTACGAGGCGATCGCGTTCCTGCAGGAGGCCAACGCCGCGTCGTACGGCGAGCACGACGGCATCACGATGATCGCCGAGGAGTCGACCACCTACCCGGGCGTCACCCACCGGGTCGACGAGCACGGCCTGGGGTTCGGCTACAAGTGGAACCTCGGCTGGATGAACGACTCGCTGACCTACTTCGGCAAGGACCCGATCCACCGCAAGCACCACCAGAACGAGATCACCTTCGGCCTCACGTACGCGTTCACCGAGAACTTCGTGCTGCCGATCAGCCACGACGAGGTCGTCCACGGCAAGGGCTCGATGTACGGCCGCATGCCCGGCGGCCACGCCGACAAGCTGGGCCACCTCAAGTCGTTCTACGGCTACATGTGGGCCTACCCCGGCAAGAAGCTGCTGTTCATGGGCCAGGAGTTCGGCCAGCCCGCGGAGTGGAACCACGACGGCGAGCTGGACTGGGGCGTTCTGCACGATCCGGGCCACGCGGGGGTCCAGAGCCTGGTCCGCGACCTCAACCGGCTCTACCGCGAGCTGCCCGCACTGCACCGTCACGACACCGACGGCCGCGGCTTCCAGTGGCTGCTCACCGACGCGGTCGACGAGCAGGTCTTCGCCTGGCTGCGCCGCGGTGCCCCGGACGACCCGCACGTGGTCGTCGTCCTCAACCTGACCCCCGTCGAGCGCACCGGATTCCGCATCGGGTTCCCCGTTGCGGGCCGCTGGATCGAGGCGCTCAACACCGACTCGCACTTCTACGGCGGCGCCGACCGCGGCAACAACGGCGCCATCGAGACCGAGCCGGTGCCCGCCCAGAGCGAGGCGCAGTCGGCGATGCTGACCCTGCCGCCCCTGTCCGCTGTCTACTTCGTGGAGGAACGGTCATGACCATCCCGATCTTGACGGGTCGCGGCGCCGGAGCGCCGCCCCGACTGTCCAGTCAAGCGATGGCATTCGTGCTGGCGGGCGGACGCGGCAGCCGGCTCGAGGAGCTCACCGACCGACGAGCCAAACCGGCGGTCCAGTTCGGCGGCGAGTGGCGCATCATCGACTTCCCGTTGTCGAACGCGCTGAACTCCGGCATCCGGAAGATGGCCGTCGCGACGCAGTACAAGGCCCACTCGCTGATCCGGCACATGCAGCGCGGCTGGGGCTTCTTCCAGGCCGAGCGCAACGAGTACCTGGACATCCTGCCCGCGAGCCAGCGCGTCGAGGAGACCAAGTGGTACCTCGGCACCGCCGACGCCGTGACGCAGAACATCGACATCGTCGACGACTACAAGGTCAAGTACGTGATCGTCCTGGCCGGCGACCACGTCTACAAGATGGACTACGAGGTCATGCTGCGCCAGCACGTGGAGACGGGCGCCGACGTGACCGTGGGCTGCCTGACCGTGCCGCGCGAGGAGGCCACGGCGTTCGGCGTCATGCACGTCGAGGCGAGCGGCCGCATCGTGGACTTCCTCGAGAAGCCGGCCGACCCGCCGGGGACCCCGGAGGACCCGGACGTCGCCCTCGCGTCGATGGGCATCTACGTCTTCGACTGGGACTTCCTGCGCGAGCTCCTGCTACAGGACGCCGAGGACACCAGCTCGCGGCACGACTTCGGGTTCGACCTCATCCCGGCGATCGTCCGCGGCGGCAGTGCCTACGCCCACCGGTTCAGCGAGTCGTGCGTCATGACCGGCCTCGAGACCGAGCCGTACTGGCGCGACGTCGGCACGATCGACACGTTCTGGCAGGCCAACATCGACCTGACCGAGTTCATCCCGGCGCTCGACCTCTACGACAACTCGTGGCCGATCTGGACGTACGCGCAGTTCACGCCGCCGGCGAAGTTCGCCCACGACGAGGAGGGTCGGCGCGGCCAGGCGATCCAGTCGCTCATCGCGGGCGACTGCATCGTCAGCGGCTCGGAGGTGCACAACTCCCTGCTGTTCACCGGCACCCGGACCCACTCGTACGCGATGCTCGACCGGGTCGTGGCCCTGCCGCACGTCGACGTCGGCCGCGGTGCCCGGCTGACGAACGCCGTGGTCGACAGTCGGGTCCGCATCCCCGAGGGTCTCGTCGTCGGCGAGGACCCCGACGAGGACAAGCGGTGGTTCCGCCGGACCGAGGGCGGCGTCGTGCTGGTCACCCAGCCGATGCTCGACCGCCGCGCGGCGTCGTTGGAGTAGTCGATGCCTCCTCGTCCTCACCGCGTCCTGTCGGTGGCGTCGGAGTGTGCGCCGTTGCTCAAGACCGGCGGCCTCGCCGACGTCGTCGGTGCCCTGCCGTCCGCCCTGGCCGAGCAGGGCTGGCAATCGCGGGTGCTGATGCCCGCGTACCCGGGCATCCTCGACCGGTTCCGGTCGACGAAGCCCGTCTGGGAGGATCCCGACCTGTTCGGTGGCCCGGCGGTCGTGCGAGCCGGGCGCCACGGCGGGGTCGACTTCCTCCTGCTCGACGCGCCACACCTGTTCGACCGGCCCGGCGGACCGTACAACGTCGACGGCCACGACCACCCCGACAACCACGTCCGGTTCGCGGCGCTGTCGTGGGCCGGGGCCCGGATCGCGATCGAGGGCACCGCCGACCGCTGGCGCCCCGACGTGGTGCACGCGCACGACTGGCAGGCCGGCCTCGTGCCCTCGTACCTGCACTACGCGGGTTCCGACGTGCCGACGGTGATGACGATCCACAACATCGCGTTCCAGGGCATCTTCGGCCCCGACCAGCTCGATCGGCTGCGGCTTCCGACGTGGGACTTCCACCACGAGGCGCTGGAGTACCACGGTCTGGTCAGCACGCTCAAGGCCGGCCTGGTGCACGCCACGAAGGTGACGAGCGTCAGCCCGACCTACGCCGAGGAGCTGACGACACCGGAGTTCGGATTCGGACTGGAGGGCGTGGTCGCCTCCCGCCGGGCCGGCGGCGACCTGACCGGCATCGTCAACGGGATCGACACGACCGTGTGGGACCCCGCGACGGATCCTGAGGTCGCCTCGTTCTCCGTCGACGACCCCGCCGCCAAGGACCGCAACCGCCGCGAGCTGCTCGCCGAGTTCGGCCTCGCCGAGCCGCGCGGCCCGCTGGCCGTGGTGGTCACCCGACTCACGCACCAGAAGGGCGTCGACCTGCTGCTCGAGGCGCTGCCGGGCTTCGTCGAGGCCGGCGGGGCCGTGATCGTGCTGGGCGCCGGCGACCCGGGCTACGAGTACGGCCTGGGTGAGCTCGCCGCTCGTCACCCACAGTCCGTCGGCGTGCGAATCGGGTACGACGAGCCGCTCAGTCACCGGATGTACGGCGGCGGCGACCTCGTCCTCGTGCCCTCGCGGTTCGAGCCGTGTGGCCTGACGCAGCTGTACGGGATGCGCTACGGCGCCGTCCCCGTGGTCGCGTCCACGGGCGGCCTGCGCGACACGGTCGTCGACGCCTCACCCGAGAACCTCGCGGCGGACGTCGCGACCGGCTTCGCGTTCACCGACATCGACGCGGGCGGGCTGGCCGGGGCGCTGACCCGGGCGTGCGACCTGTATGCCGAACCGGAGGCCTGGCAGCGCCTGAGGCACCGGGCGATGTCGAACCCGGTCGACTGGGGGCCGTCGGCCGAGCGCTACGCGGCGCTGTTCACGGAGATCATGCGATGACCCGAGCCGTGACCACCGGCCGTTCCTTCCCTCTGGGCGTCACCGTCGACGGCGACGGCGTCAACGTCGCGGTCTGGTCCGCGAACGCCGAGCGGATCGAGCTCTGCCTGTTCGACGAGTCCGGAGCCGAGGAGCGGGTCGACCTGCCCTTCCGCGACGGCGACATCCGGCACGCCCACGTGTCCGGCGTCGGCGCGGGAGCCCGGTACGGCCTGCGGGCCCACGGCCCCCACCGTCCGGGCGAGGGTCTGCGGTTCAATCCCGCGAAGCTGCTCGTCGACCCCTACGCGAAGGCGCTCGACCGGCCGCTGCGCTGGGACGAGCTGATGTCCGGCCACGGCGCAACCGCCGACGACCTGGCGCGCGACGACCGCGACAGCGCGCCGGTCGTCCCGCGGGGGATCGTGCAGGGCGACCTCGCGGGGCCGGACCCGACGACGAACCGGCCGGGCCACGCGCTCGCCGACCTGGTGATCTACGAGGCGCACGCCAAGGGCCTCACCGCCGCGCACCCGGACGTGCCCGAGGACGTGCGGGGCACCTACGCGGGCCTCGCCTCGCCGGCCGTCCTGGACCACCTCTCGACGCTGGGTGTCAACGCCGTCGAGCTGCTGCCCGTGCAGGCGTTCCTCGACGACCGGTTCCTCGTGGCCAAGGGCCTGCGCAACTACTGGGGCTACCAGCCGATCGCCTGGTTCGCGCCCGAGCCCCGGTACGCCCGGACCGATGCGGTGGCCGAGTTCCGCCACGCCGTCCACGCCCTGCACGAGGCGGGCATCGAGGTCATCGTCGACGTCGTCTACAACCACACCGGCGAGGGCGACGAGCTCGGCCCGACGCTGTCGTTGCGCGGCCTGGACAACACGGCGTACTACCGCCTCACCGACGGGGGGCGCCGCTACATCGACGACACGGGCACGGGCAACACGCTCGCCGTCGACCGGCCACCGGTGCTGCGGCTCGTCCTGGACAGCCTGAGGTACTGGGTCGAGGTGCTGGGCGTGGACGGGTTCCGGTTCGACCTCGCGACGACCCTGGGTCGCACCGACAAGGGCTTTCGGCCCCACGGCCCGTTCTTCACCGCCGTCGGCCAGGACCCCGTGCTGGCCACGGTCAAGCTGATCGCCGAGCCGTGGGACCTCGGGCCCGGCGGCCACCGGCTGGGCCGCTTCCCGCATCCGTTCTCGGAGTGGAACGACCGGTTCCGCGACGGCGTCCGGCGGGCGTGGCAGGGCCGCTCCCTGGGCAGCGCCGACGTCGGTGCCCGGCTGCTGGGCTCGGCCGACCTGTTCGATCACGGGTCGCGCGCGGCGACGGCCTCGGTCAACTTCGTCACGGCCCACGACGGGTTCACGGTGGCCGACCTCGTGTCCTATGCCCACAAGCACAACGAGGCCAACGGCGAGGACAACCAGGACGGTCACGACGAGAACTTCTCGGACAACCTCGGGGTCGAGGGGCCGACCGACGATCCCGTGGTCCTGGCCGCCCGGGGGCGCCGGGTGCGCGGGCTGCTGGCGACGGTGCTGGTCTCGCAGGGCGTCCCCATGCTGCTGGCGGGCGACGAGCTCGGCAACAGCCAGGGCGGCAACAACAACGCCTACGCCCAGGACAACCCGGTGGGCTGGATCGACTGGTCCGCGGCCGACAAAGAGCTGTTCGACCTGGTGTCGCGGCTCGTGCGGGTGCGCCGCGACCATCCGGTCCTGCGGCAGCGCACCTTCATGCACGGGCGTGAGCGGGCCGACGGTCATCGCGACATCGTGTGGCACCGGGCCGACGGCGAGTCCCCGTCGGCCGAGGACTGGAACGACCCCGACTGGCAGACCGTCGGGTTCCTCCTGCGCGGGGCCGCGGGCGACCCCGTCGGCGAGGCCCTCGACGACGCCGTGTTCGTCGTCCTCAACGTGGGCGACGACGTCGACGTCGTCCTGCCCGACCCCGGCGACGGTCGCGCGTGGGGCCTGGAGGTCGACACCGCCCGACCGGACGACGACGTGTCCTTCTCCGGGAGCTACCCCGCGCTGGCCCAGTCGGTCGTGGTGCTGGCAGCGCGCTGACAACTGCCCTGGAACGTGCGATGGCCGCGGGGGAGATCCCGCGGCCATCACCGGTGAGCTGAGGTCGGCAGGAGGAGCGGAGCCGGCACCAGCAGAGAACTGAGCGTCAGTCGCCGGGCCACTCGCCCGTCGCCTTGGCGAACGCGCGGGCGCCCTGTCGCTGGACGATCGCGCGGACGCCGGAGAAGATCGCGCCCTGGATCACCGCGGCCAGGAGGATCTCCTTGAACGGGAACTCCGACTGGGTCGGTGTGGGCGGATCGCCTTCGCTGTTCGGGCTGGCCCTCTTCCAGACCTGCTTGAACACCGCGGTCGCGATGAGGCCCGCCACGATCGACGAGATCAGCCCGACCGGCTGGTAGAGGATCTTGGCCGAGGTGCTGGCTTTCGCCGGCTTTGACGCGGGCATCAGACGGCGGCCGCCTGACGTCCGGCCAAGATCTCGGCGCGTTCGGACTCGGTGAGGCCGCCCCAGACGCCATAGGGCTCCTGGACGGCGAGCGCATGCTCACGGCACCGGTCGATGACCGGGCACGTGGCGCAGACGGCCTTGGCGGACTCTTCGCGGCGGTGACGCTTCATGCCGCGTTCGGCTTCGGGCGAGAAGAAGACGGAGGAGTCGACGCCCATGCAGGCGCCCTCCCACTGCCATTCGTAGGACTCAATGATGGGCGACGGAAGTCGCTTGATGTTGACCATGTTTCCTGCCCCTTCCCCAAGGGTGAGGACTGACTCGAGCTGTGTGCGCAACCCGGCAAGTAGTTCGACGGTACTACTCAATCTATTCATTGTGCAACCACCCTGAATAGGTTTTATGATCGTGGGCATGCATCGTCGCTGGACCGTGGGCTCCCTCTCCGAGATGTTGGGGATCGCGGCACCGACCCTCCGGACGTGGGAGCGCAGGTACGGCGTGGGCCCCACCTTCCGCACCGCGGGAGGCCACCGGCGGTACACGATCGTCGATGCCGACCGCGTTGCGACGATGGCCCGATTCATCGAGTCGGGCGTGTCCGCGCACGACGCCGCCGAGCGGGTGAAGCGGCTCTCGCCGCACGAGCTGGCCGCGATCGTGGGTGCCGGACCGGCCGGGCTGAAGGCCTCCGCCCACGAGCAGACGGTCTTCGAGATGCTCGAGGGCGCGAAGGAGCTCAACGCCGCGAAGGTGCAGGGGGCGGCCGAGACCGCGATCGAGCGCTTCGGGGTCGAGGAGGCCTGGGACTCGGCCATCGCCCCGGCCATGATCGAGGTCGGCCTGCACTGGGAGGACGGCCGGCTCGACGTGGCCAGCGAGCACCTCGTCACCTCATGCGTCCTGGCCGCGCTGCGGGCCGCGGCGCACCAGTACCCCACGCGCGGTCCGTCGCGGGTCGTGCTGGCCAGCGTGGAGGACGACCAGCACAAGCTCCCGGTCGTGGCACTCGGCGCGGCTCTCGCTCGTCACGGCCATCCCTGGACCGAGCTCGGGGCGCGGCTGCCCATGGAGGCGCTCGAGTCCTTCGTGCGCAGCAGCGAGCCCGCCACCGTCTTCCTCTGGTCCTCGGTGATGACGCCCGGGCCCGAGCTGCTGGAACGACTCACTGAACTGGGTCGCCACACGGCCCTGTTCCTCGGCGGCGCCGGCTGGCCCCGCGACGTGGCCACGTCGCACTCGTTGACCGAGACGGTCCGGCAGTTGCGCGGGGCGCTCGGCGACGATCTACCCTGAGCGCATGACCGAACAGCACGTCGTCACCGAGATCGAGGGGCCGATCGCCCGCGTCTGGCTCAACCGCCCGGACAAGTTGAACGGGATCACCTTCGGTGTGCTCGACGGACTCCTCGAGGCCGCCGACCGGATCGAGTCCGATCCGAACGTCCGCGCCGTCCTGCTCGAGGGCCGCGGCCCGTCCTTCTGCGCGGGCCTGGACTTCGGTCAGGTGATGACCGACAAGAAGCGCGTCGCCCGGTACTTCCTGCCCAACCCGCTCAAGGGCACCAACAAGTTCCAGCAGCCGCTGTGGGCGTGGCGCGAGCTCTCCGTCCCGGTCATCGCCGTCACCCGCGGTCACGTGTTCGGCGGCGGCATCCAGCTGGCACTGGCGGCGGACTTCCGCTTCACCACGCCGGACTGCCAGTGGTCGATCCTCGAGGCCAAGTGGGGCCTGGTCCCCGACATGAGCGGCACCGTGCCGCTCTCGGAGCTGGTCGGCGCCGACCTGGCCAAGCGCCTCGTGATGACCGGCGAGGTCTTCTCGGGCGAGCAGGCGGTCGAGTACGGCATCGCCTCGGGCGTCGCCGAGGACCCGACCAAGCCCGCCCTCGAGCTGATCGACCAGCTCCTGGCCCGCTCGCCCGACTCGGTGGCCGCGTCCAAGCGCCTGCTGAACGAGACCCGACGTGCCAAGCCGCGCCG
>JBEVDF010000182.1:0-5412 GCA_040514145.1 Aeromicrobium sp. | reverse complement strand
CGGCGCGGGTCCACAGCGCGAGGATCATCCCCGGCAGCTGGTAGAACGCGATGTCGTCCTCGTCGTTGTCCTTCGCGAACCCGAGACCGCCCTCGTAGAAGGCGCGAGCCCGGGCGAGATCGGCGACGCCCAGGGTGATGAGGCTGAGTCGTTGGTCCATGCCGCTCACGCTAGCCGCGGCCACGGACCCCCCGCGGCCGCGACGACGGCGGACGGATCCACCCCTCGATGGAGTGAGAGGCTGACTCAGGTGGTGAGGAGGCCCGCGGCGACGGCGACCTCGCGATAGGCCGCGGCGAGCGACTCGACCGACTCGTGGGCGTTGAGTCCGCTGGGGTTCGGCACGACCCACACCTGGGCGCCCGCGAGATCGTCGGGCTGGCGCCCGGGTCGCGCGGCACGGTGTCCGAACGCGGTGCGGTACGAGGTGATCCCCGCGACCGCGACCACGCGCGGCCGGCGTTCCCGCACGAGCGCGTCGAGCCGCTCGCGTCCCGCCAGGAGCTCGGACGGCTCCAGCTCGTCGGCACGCGCCGAGGCCCGCGCCACCAGGTTCGTGATCCCGACGCCCCGCGGCCGTAGCTGCTCCGCGGCGCCTGCGGGGTCGTCGGTGTCCACCAGCCCGGCGCGCACGAGGGCCGGGTAGAAGCGGTTGCCGCGCCGTGCGAAGTGCAGGCCGGTGGCCGCGCTGACCAGGCCCGGGTTGATGCCGACGAACAGCAGGCGCAGCTCGTCGGGCATCAGGTCCGGG
Source organism: Aeromicrobium sp. (assembly GCA_040514145.1). Lineage (GTDB taxonomy): Bacteria > Actinomycetota > Actinomycetes > Propionibacteriales > Nocardioidaceae > Aeromicrobium. The sequence goes on along the minus strand of JBEVDF010000182.1, from coordinate 4,661 downwards.
ATCGTGCGCCCGGCGAACGACTCCAGCTCGGCGCGGCTCCAGCCCACGCGATCAGGCGTACGAGACGCCGGTGGCGTGCAGCGGGCAGTAGCCGTACGGGTTCTTCACCAGGTACTGCTGGTGCGGAGCCTCGGCGTAGTAGTACGCGTCGAGGGGCCGGATCTGCGTGGTGATCTGGCCGTACCCGTGCGCGGTCATCTGCTGCTGGTACGCCTCGCGGGACGCCTCGGCCTCGGCCTGCTGCTCGGGGCTCGTGGTGAGCAGGATCGAGCGGTACTGCGAGCCGCGGTCGTTGCCCTGGCGCATGCCCTGCGTGGGGTCGTGGTTCTCCCAGAACACCTTCAGCAGGTTGGCGTAGCTCGTGACCGAGGGGTCGAAGATGACCTTCACGACCTCGGCGTGACCGGTGCGACCGGTGCACACCTCCTCGTAGGTGGGGTTCGGCGTGTGGCCGCCGGCGTAGCCCACGGAAGTGGACCAGACGCCGGGCTGCTCCCAGAACGTCTTCTCCTCGCCCCAGAAACAACCGAGGCCGAAGACCGCGACGCCGAAGCCCTCGGGTCCGTCGGTCTCGATCGGGTTGCCCGTGACGAGGTGGCGGTCGCCGACCTCGAAGGGGCGGGTGTCGCGCCCGGGCAGGGCCGTGTCGGGCGTGGGCAGCGTCGTCTTGTCGAATCCGAATCGCATGTGACCTCCTGTGTTGTCGTCAACACCATGCACCGTCGGAGTGTTCCCGTAGCCTCGAAGCGTGAGTGACGAGACGCCGCGCGGGGCAGGGCGGTACGAGGTTCCCATCGGGATCGAGATCGCCGCAGCGTGGGCCTGGCGGGTCGTGGTGATCGGCGCCGGCCTGTACGTCCTGGCCATGGCGCTCGGCCACTTCTCCGAGGTCACCGTCCCGGTCGCCGTCGCCGTGCTGCTGGCGGCCCTGACCATCGGTGGCGTCGACTGGCTCGACCGCAAGGGCGTGCCTCGCCTCCTGGCCGCACTGGCCGTGGTGCTCGCCCTCGTGCTGGCGCTCGTGGGCATGCTCGGACTCGTCGGGCAGCAGCTGTCCACGCAGTTCAACGACCTGCGCGACAGCGTCGTCGAGGGCATCGCCCAGCTGCAGGACTGGGCCCGCACCGGCCCACTGAATCTGTCCGACCGCCAACTGGCCGACTGGATCGACCGCATCAAGTCGTCGATCTCGGCCAGCGACTCGTCCGTCGTGAACCAGGCCACCGAGGTGGGCACCCAGATCGGGCACTTCGTCACCGGGTTCTTCATCGCCCTGTTCGCGCTGTTCTTCTTCCTCTACGAGGGCGAGCGGATCTGGTCGTGGGTCGTGGCCCTCTTCCCACGGGCGGCCCGCCCTCGGGTGAAGTCCTCGGGCCGGGCGGCGTGGGGCTCGCTCACCGCGTTCGTGCGGGCCACCGTGCTGGTCGCCCTCGTCGACGCGATCGGCATCGCCGGCGTCGCGCTGATCCTGCAGGTGCCGCTGGCCGCGGCGATCGGCGTCCTGGTGTTCCTCGGCGCGTTCGTGCCGATCGTCGGCGCCCTGTTGTCGGGGATGGTCGCCGTGCTCGTGGCCCTGGTCGCGCAGGGGCCGGTCACAGCCTTGTTCATGCTGGCCGGCGTGGTCGTGGTGCAGCAGCTGGAGTCGCACGTGCTGCAGCCGTTCCTCATGGGCGCGATCGTCTCGCTGCATCCACTGGCGATCTTGCTGGCGATCGCCACCGGACTCGTCGTGGCCGGCATCGTCGGCGCGCTGCTCTCGGTGCCCTTCGCGGCGTGCCTCAACAGCGTCGTCCGACACCTCGCGTCCGGGGAGCCACCGGACACCGACGGCATGCTCGGCGAGGAGTCCCGGGACTTCGGCGACCCGCCTCCGGCCACGGCCTAGGGTGGAGTGGTGGACCTCGACGATGCGCGCGCGGCGCGCGACCTGCTGGACGGGGTCAGTGAGGTCACGCCGCTGACGCACTCGCGCTGGCTGCACGCACTCACGGGGCGCGACGTCCGGCTCAAGTGCGAGAACCTGCAGCGCGCCGGGTCGTTCAAGATCCGCGGCGCGTACACCCGGATCGCCCGGCTCTCCGAGGAGGAGCGCTCGCGCGGCGTCGTGGCGGCCAGTGCCGGCAACCACGCCCAGGGCGTCGCCCTCGGTGCCGCCCAGCTCGGCGCGCACGCCACGATCTTCATGCCCCACGGGGCGGCCCTGCCCAAGGTGGCCGCCACGCGCGGCTACGGCGCCGACATCCGCTTCCACGGCACCGGCGTCACCGAGGCGCTCACGGCGGCCGAGGAGTTCGCGCAGGAGACCGGCGCCACCTTGATCCACCCGTTCGACCACCGCGACATCGTCGCCGGCCAGGCCACGGTCGGCCTCGAGATCATCGAGCAGCTGCCCGAGGTCGCCACGATCCTGGTGCCGCTGGGCGGCGGGGGACTGGCCGCCGGGATCTCGCTGGTCAAGACCGAGCGTCCCGACATCACCGTGATCGGCGTGCAGGCCGAGGCCGCCGCGGCCTACCCCGACTCGCTCGCCGAGGGCATGCCCGTCCAGGCCGAGCTCGGCACCACGATGGCCGACGGCATCGCCGTCGCCCGTCCCGGCGAGGTGCCCTTCGAGCTGATCCGCGACCACCTCGACGACGTCGTCACCGTGTCGGAGGAGTCGATGAGCCAGGCGCTCATCGGCCTGCTCGAGCGGGCGAAGCTGCTGGTGGAGCCGGCCGGCGCGGTGGGCGTGGCCGCGCTGCTGGAGAAGCCCGACCGGTTCGACGGCCCGGTCGTCCCGGTGCTCTCGGGAGGCAATCTCGATGCGCTCCTGCTGATGGAGGTCATCCGGCACGGTCTGGCGTCCGGCGGGCGCTTCCTGATGTTCCGGGTGCGGATCTCCGACCGTCCCGGCGAGCTGATGCGCCTGCTGACCGCGCTGGCCGAGATGGACGTGAACATCCTCAACGTGCACCACGACCGTGGCTCCGAGGCGCTCGGCGTGCGCGAGGTCGAGGTGGCCCTGCAGGTCGCCACCCGGGGCCCCGAGCACCGTGCCGAGGTCTGGCAGCGCCTCGAGGAGCTCGGCTACGACCCGATCTGACGGCTCGCAGGACGCAGCAACGCCCGCCACTCGAGGAGTGGCGGGCGTTCGTGCGCCGCGGGAGCGGCGCGGGGATCAGAAGGGCTTGGCCTCGACGATCTCGACGGTGATCTTCTTGCCGTTGGGCGCCTCGTACGTGGCCGTGTCGCCAGCGGACTTGCCCACGATGGCCTCACCCAGGGGCGAGGTCGGGGAGTAGACGTCCAGATCGACGGAGGAGTCCATGCTCAACAGCTCGCGCGAGCCGAGCAGGAACGTCTCGGTGTCGGTGTCGCCCTCGAAGCGGATCGTGACCTTCATGCCGGGCTCGACGAGTCCGTCGTCGGCCGGGACCTCGCCCACCTCGGCGCGGCGGAGCCGGTCCTCGAGCTGGCGGATCTGGGCGTCGGTCTTGCCCTGCTCCTCGCGGGCGGCGTGGTAGCCGCCGTTCTCCTTCAGGTCACCCTCTTCGCGCGCGTTGGCGATCTTCTGGGTGATGTCGGGCAGGACCTCGTTCTTGAGGCGGTTGAGCTCGGCGACGAGTCGGTCGTAGGCCTCCTGCGTGACCCAGATGGTCTCAGTCGACATGGCTGTTCTCCTCACTACGTGCGACACCCCGGGACCTCCCGGGGTGAAACCTCGAGTCTACAGCATCAACGTGCTTCGCAGGAGTCCAAGACGGCAGTCACTGCCCGCCGCTCGGTGCGGATCTCCGCGACCACGCGGACCTGGGGGGCGTCCGAGGCGGGCACCTCGATCGTCTTCTCGCCGACGACCACCTTGTCCTGGCTCTGGGCGAACACGCGGCACGACAGCGCCACGGGCTCGTCGCGGAAGATCTCCAGGTCGACCTTGGTGGTGCGAGCGTCGACGACCTCGTAGGAGTGGACGCGTGCCTGGTGCACCGGGACGTCGGTCCACGACGCCCACGCGGCCCACGCCACGCCGATGGTGATCCCGATGGCGGCGACGACGGGCCACAGCCAGCGCGGAGTGGTGCGGCGGTGGCGTCCGTATCGTGCGTCGAGGTCGGTCACGACGTCCATTGTCTCAGGGGCGTGGAAGACTGGGGGACGTGGTCGAGAACGCCGAAGCCGGCACCCTGCGCCTGATGCACGTGCACGCCCATCCTGACGACGAGTCGAGCAAGGGCGCCGCGTCCACCGCCAAGTACGTCGCCGAAGGGGTCGACGTCCACGTCGTCACCTGCACCGGTGGCGAGCGTGGCTCGATCCTCAACCCGGCGTTCGAGCACCCCGGCATCCTCGAGAACCCCGAGTTGATCGCCGAGATCCGCCGCGAGGAGATGGACAAGGCCCGCGAGATCCTGGGTGTCACCCAGGACTGGCTCGGCTTCGTCGACTCCGGCTATCCCGAGGGTGACCCACCGCCGCCGTTGCCGGACGGCTGCTTCGCCGCGCTCGACCTGGAGACGGCAGCAGCTCCACTGGTGCGGCTGATGCGGTCGTTCCGCCCGCACGTGGTCACCACGTACGACGAGAACGGCGGCTACCCGCACCCGGACCACGTGATGTGCCACCGGGTGTCGATGGCGGCGTACGAGGCTGCCGGGGACCCGGACCACTACCCCGAAGCC
>JBEVDF010000314.1:0-2835 GCA_040514145.1 Aeromicrobium sp. | reverse complement strand
GCGGAGACCCGGGCCTCGCCGCGTGCGATGGAGGAGACGGTGGCCAGGTCGGCGGCTTCCTCGAGCTCGAGGAGCGAGCTGACGTCGAGCAGCACCTTGCTCAGCGGGACCTCGAGTGCCTGCGCCAGGGCGGCGAGCAGCTCGGAGCTGGCCTCCTTCTGGCCGCGCTCGACCTCGGAGATGTAGCCGAGGCTGATGCGGGCGCGCTCGGAGACGTCGCGCAGGGTCAGGCCCTCGGCGAGACGACGGGCCCGGAGCACGTCACCGATGAGTTCACGCATCGCGGTCATCGCCATCACCTTCCCTTGCCTTTGCCTTGCCTGCATCAACGTTCGTCGAGCCGTTGTTCTTCCCCAGCCTATAGTGCAGGTCCGCCAGGACGGCGCGGACCGCCGCACGCCGGACGTCCTCGCGAGCGCCGGGGACATCGAGGCGCCGCGACGTGACGCCGTCGGGACCCGCGACGGCCACGAAGACCGTGCCCGCGGGCCGGCCCTCGGCGGGGCCGGGTCCGGCCACTCCCGTGGTCCCCAGGCCCCAGGTCGCGTCGAGACGCGTCCGCGCACCGGCCGCCAGCTGTTCGGCGACCTCGGAGTTCACGGTGCCGTGCTCGGCGATCAGCTCGGCGTCCACGCCGAGCAGGCCGGACTTCACGTCCGGCTGATAGGCCACGACGGCCCCGCGCACGACGTCCGAGGCGCCCGGCACGTCGACCAGCGTGGCGCACACCAGGCCGCCGGTGAGCGACTCGGCCATGGCCACGGTGTGCCCGGCCGCGCGCAGGTCGGCCACGAGTGCCACGACGTCGACCTGGTCGCTCACCGCGTGGAGTCGCCGGCGGGGGTCTGCGCGGCCAGACGGCGCGCATCGATGACGTACTGCACGCCCGTCACCAGCGCGAGCACCAGCGCGGCGGCCATCACCACGTGGGTCAGCGCGAGCAGCACGGTCGGGACCACCCCGTCCCAGATCTCGAACGGCAGGCAGTAGCCCGCGATCGCGACGGACTGCAGGACGGTCTTGAGCTTGCCGCCGCGTCCGGCCGGCATGACGAAGCCACGACGGACCATCACCACGCGCATCAGGGTGATGCCCCATTCGCGCACCAGCATGAGGATGACCGCGATCCAGAAGACCGTGCCCCAGGACTGGTCGGTGAAGATGATCGCCAGGCCGATGAACGCCATGCCCGTCAGCGCCTTGTCGGCGATCGGGTCGGCCATCTTGCCGAAGTCGGTGACCAGATTGTGCTTGCGCGCGATGTCGCCGTCGATCTTGTCGGTGGCCATCAGCACCACGAACGCGGCCCAAGCGGCGATCCGGTAGCCGATGGACTCCCCGCCCTCGTGGAGCAGCAGCCACCCGAACACCGGGACGCCCAGGATGCGGATGACCGTGAGGACGTTCGGGACGTTCAGGTTGCTCGGCTTGTCGGCCGGGCGAGACGAATCCATGGGGCTCAGTATGGCTCAGGCAGGTGAGAGCCACGTCCAGCCGGGCACGTTGCGCGCCACCCAGTACGCCAGGACGACGCCGAGCAGCGCCCAGATCCACGCGGCCGGGATGCGGCTCGGGTGCCACGCGCGGCGGCCCAGCAGCCGCAGACCCCAGGCAGCCCACGCCACGAGGACCGCGGGGAGCAGCAGCACCGCGAGTGGATTGCGGTCCCACGCCGTGGCGAGGTCGCCGCGCGTCAGGGCGTGCACGGCGCGCAGGCTGCCACAGCCGGGACAGGACAGATCGGTGACGGCCAGGAAGGGACAGGTCGGGTAGTGCCCCGGCTCCTCGGGCGACACGGAGGCGAGAACGGCCGTGGCCGCCAGCCCGGCGGCGGTCACCGCCGCGAACGACAGCGCCCCGCGCCGCCGGATCTCTCCGGCGGTCGCGGGGCGACGCGTCGTGTCGCTCAGCTCAGAGGCTGGACGAGGAGCCACTGCCGGCCACGACCACGATGAACACGATGTAGATCAGCAGGACCACGACGCCGACGACGGCCGACCAGATGGCCCACTGCTTCGCCTTGCGCGAGGACTCCTGGGCGCCGGCGAGGTCGCCGGCGGCGTACTTGCCGTTGACCTGGGCCGCGTACACGATCGAGACGACGCCGAGAGGCAGGCAGCAGAACAGCGTCGTGAGGATGGCCCACACGAGGTTGTTCGGCGGCGGCGTCCCCCCGCCCGGTCCCGGGGGCGGCGGCGGAGCGTTGTAGGTCATGTGTTTCCTTTCGCGTTCGCGTTCACCCCGAGGGCGAACACGGGTGGTACATGAGGCTGATGTTGCGGCGAGCCTAGTGGCTCAGCCGACCTGGATGCTCGCCAACACGTCGGCGAGGTCGTCGGGCTTGACCAGGACGTCGCGCGCCTTGGAGCCCTCGCTCGGTCCGACGACGCCACGACTCTCCAGGATGTCCATGAGGCGACCGGCCTTCGCGAAGCCGACGCGCAGCTTGCGCTGCAGCATCGAGGTCGAGCCGAACTGCGTGTTCACCACGAGCTCGACGGCCTGCAGGACGAGGTCCATGTCGTCGCCGATGTCGTCGTCCAGCTCGCGCTTGGCCTGCTGGGAGACGGTGACGTCGTCGCGGTACGACGGCTGCAGCTGCTCCTTGCAGTGGTTGACGATCGTCTCGATCTCGGCCTCGGTGATCCAGGCGCCCTGCATGCGCATCGTCTTGTTCGCGCCCATCGGCAGGAACAGTCCGTCGCCCTGGCCGACGAGCTTCTCCGCGCCGGGCTGGTCGAGGATGACGCGGCTGTCGGCCAGCGAGCTGGTGGCGAACGCCAGCCGGCTCGGCACGTTGGCCTTGATCAGGCCGGTGACGACGTCGACGCTGGG
>JBEVDF010000258.1:0-5975 GCA_040514145.1 Aeromicrobium sp. | reverse complement strand
GAGGGCCAGGAGATCACCGCCCAGAACGGCCGCTACGGCCCGTACCTGAAGAAGGGCACCGACTCGCGCTCGCTGGAGAGCGAGGAGCAGCTGCTCACGATCACCGAGGAGCAGGCCCGGGCCATCTACGCCCAGCCCAAGACCTACGGTCGCCGTGCCGCCGCAGCGCCCCTGAGGGAGTTCGGCGAGGACCCCACCAGCGGGCAGCCGATCGTGGCCAAGGACGGCCGCTTCGGCGCCTACGTCACCGATGGTGAGTACAACGCGACCCTGCGCAAGGACGACGACATCGCCACCCTGACGCACGAGCGTGCGGTGGAGCTGCTGGCCGAGCGTCGCGCGAAGGGGCCCGCCAAGAAGGGCGCCAAGAAGTCGACGAAGAAAGCCACCAAGAAGCCGGCGGCCAAGAAGACCACGGCGAAGAAGACGGCCGCGAAGAAGACGGCTGCGAAGAAGCCGGCCGCGAAGAAGACCACGAAGAAGGCGCCGACGAAGGAGTCCTGACCCGGCCTCGGGCCAAGGTCTCGCCCGCGACCTCGGTCGTGCCCTACCGTGAAGGCAACTTCGCCGATCGGAGCAGGTCATGACCGAGATCCCGACGTACACGATGGCTCAACGGTTGGGCGCCGAGGCGCTCGGCACCTTCTGGCTGGTCTTCGGCGGCTGCGGCACGGCGATCTTCGCCGCCACGGCGATCCCCGTCGACGCGCAGATGGCGGTCGGCGTGGGCTGGATGGGCGTCGCGTTGGCCTTCGGCCTCACCGTGCTCACCGGCGCCTACGCGTTCGGCCCGGTCTCCGGTGGCCACTTCAACCCAGCGGTCTCCGTGGGCCTGGCGGTGGCGAAGCGCTTCGACTGGAAGGACCTGCCGGGCTACGTCGTCGCCCAGGTGGCCGGTGCCACCCTCGCCGGCGCCGTGCTCCTGGTGATCGCCCAGGGCATCGACGGCGGGTTCGACGCGGTCGAGACGGGCTTCGCCACGAACGGCTACGGCGACCGCTCCCCGATGGGCTACAACCTGCTCTCGGTGGCGCTCGTCGAGCTCGTGCTGACGGCCGTCTTCCTGTTCGTGATCCTCGGCACCACGGCGAAGCGCGCGGCGGTCGGCTTCGCGGGGCTGTCGATCGGCTTGGCGCTGACGCTGATCCACCTCATCAGCATCCCGATCTCCAACACCTCGGTGAACCCCGCGCGGTCCCTCGGCGTGGCCTGGTTCGCCGGTGGCGATGCCCTCCTGCAGGTGTGGATCTTCATCCTGGCGCCGGTGCTCGGTGCGGCCATCGCGGGCTTCAGCCACGACTTCCTGCTCGGCCCCGACCGCGAGACGGTCGAGTAGCCGAGGGCCGCGCACCATCGGTCCGGCTGTCGGCAGCGCCGACTAGGCTCGCCCCATGCAGCCATCGGACGACCCCCTCGTCACCGAGGTCGGCGTCTTCGTCGCGTTCGAGGGCGGTGAGGGATCGGGCAAGTCCACACAGTCGCGCCTGCTCGCCGCATGGGTCGAGTCCCGCGGGCGCACCGCGCTGCTCACCCGTGAGCCCGGGGGCACGGGAGTCGGCGCGATGCTGCGCTCGATCGTGCTCGATCCGACCACCGGCGACCTCTCGCCCCGCACCGAGGCCCTGATCTACGCCGCCGACAAGGCCGAGCACGTCGACACGATGATCCTGCCGGCCCTGGCCGACGGCGCCGTGGTGATCACCGACCGCTACGTCGACTCCACGCTGGCCTACCAGGGCGCCGGGCGGGCCCTGCACGTCGGCGAGCTCGAGTCGCTGGCCCGCTGGGCCACCGCCGACCTGCGTCCGCACCTCACGGTCGTGCTCGACGTCGACCCCCGGATCGGCCTCGGCCGCGCCGGTGAGCCCGACCGGATCGAGGGCGAGCCGGTGGAGTTCCACGAGCGCGTGCGCCAGCACTTCCTCGACCTCGCGGCCGCCGATCCCGCCCACTACGTCGTGCTCGACGCGAGCGAGTCTCCCGAGGCGATTCACGACCGGGTCATCGCGGCCGTCGAGCCGTGGCTGCCCCAGGCCCGAGGGGCCGACGCGTGACCGCGCCCGTCTGGGGCGAGCTCGTCGGGCAGGACGACGTCGTCGCCACCCTGGGCGCCGCCGTCGCCGGGCAGATGACCCACGCGTGGCTGTTCACCGGACCGCCCGGCTCGGGACGCTCCAATGCCGCGATCGCGTTCGCCACGGCCCTGCAGTGCGAGAACGACGGCTGCGGCACGTGCCGCTCGTGCATCACCGCCGCGGCCGGCAGCCACCCCGACATCGCCGTCATCAACACCGACGGGCTGAGCATCGGCGTCGACGCGGCCCGCGACGCGGTGCGCCGCGCGGCCCTGCACCCGTCGGTGGGGCGCTACCAGATCCTCGTCGTCGAGGACGCCGACCGGCTCACCGACCAGGCCGCCAACGCGCTGCTCAAGGCCATCGAGGAGCCGGCGCCCGGCACCGTGTGGCTGCTGTGCGCGCCGGCGGTGGAGGACGTCATCATGACGATCCGCTCGCGCTGTCGTCCCGTGCTCCTGCGCACTCCGCCGGCCTCGGCCATCGCGCAGCTGCTCCACGAGCGCGACGGCATCGAGCTCGACGTGGCCCAGCGGGCCGCCGCCGCCGCCCAGGGGCACATCGGTCGGGCGCGCGGGCTCGCGCGCGATCCCGAGGCCCGCCGCCGCCGGGCCGAGATCCTCGCGCTGCCGGTCGGGCTGCGCGGCCTGGGCGACTGCTTCCGCGCCGCCCAGCGGATCGACCAGGAGGCCAACGCTCGCGCCAAGGAGCGCTGCGACGTGCTCGACGCGCGCGAGCTGTCGAACCTGCAGACGTCGTGGGGCGTCGAGGAGCGGGGCCGCCGCCCCGCAGGATATGCCGGAGCCCTGTCCTCGCTCACGAAGGAGCAGGAGCGTCGCCGCAAGCGGATGGCGCGCGACGCCATCGACGGGGTGCTCCTCGATCTGCTGTCCTTCCAGCGCGACGTGCTGACCCAGCAGCTCGGCACCGGGGCCGTGCCGATCAACGCCGACGTCGCCGAGGACATCGCCACCATGGCGGCGCGCTTCACGCCCGAGGGCACGCTGGCGTCGATCGACGCGATCGTGGCCTGCCGCGACGCGCTGCAGGCCAACGCCGCACCCCAGCTGGCGCTCGAGCACATGATGTCGAGGTTCCTCGGATGAGGCGGTTCACCGTGATCGTCCTGGTGTCGCTGCTCGTGGTCGCGCTCGTCGCGGGTGCGGTCAGCGCGCTGTTTCTCATCGATCGCGCGGCTCCCGACCCGAAGCCCACGGGCGAGACGGCCCCGGCCGGGCTCGAGCGGTTCTACGACCAGAAGCCCACGTGGCGCGACTGCCGCGACGACCGCTGCACGACGATCGAGGTGCCGGTGGACTACGCCCGCCCCGACGGCGAGACCCTGCGGCTGGCCGTGCGACGCGTCCCGGCCACCGGCGACGGTGACTCCGCGATCTTCACGAACCCCGGTGGTCCGGGCGGCTCGGCCATCGGCTTCGTGGGCTACCTCGCCAGTGAGCTGCCCGACGACCTGCGGCGCACGCACGACGTCATCGGCGTCGACCCGCGCGGCGTGGGGGAGAGCACGCCGCTGGAGTGCCTGTCCGACGAGCGGTTCGACGCCTTCATCGACACCGATCCCGACCCCGACGACGAGGCCGGCGTGGCCGCCCTCACGAAGTCGGTCCAGGAGATGGGCACCGCCTGCCGCGAGAACTCCGGCGAGCTGGCCGAGCACGTCTCCACCGAGGAGGCCGCCCGCGACCACGACATCGCCCGCGCCGTGCTGGGGCAGGAGAAGATGCGCTGGTTCGGCTTCTCCTACGGCACGCAGCTGGGCGCCACCTATGCCCACCTGTTCCCCGAGAAGGTCGACAAGATGGTGCTCGACGGCGCCATCGACGTCACCCTCGACGCCGCGGGGCAGGGGCTCGGACAGGCCACCGGCTTCCAGGCGGCGCTGGAGGCGTACCTCGAGTCCTGCCTCGACGGTGACGAGTGCCCGGTCGGCGACTCGGTCGACGAGGGCATGTCCACGATCACCACGCTGATGGGCCAGCTCAGCAAGGACCCCCTCGAGGCGCCGGGCGGTCGCGTCCTCAGCGAGGGTCGGGCCTTCTACGGCATCGCGATGGCGCTGTACTCGCAGGAGTCCTGGCCGTACCTCACCAGCGCGCTGCGCGGCCTGATGAAGGATGACCCCACGGTCATGCTCGTGCTGAGCGACACCTACTTCGACCGCAAGCCGGACGGGTCGTTCGCCTCGAACTCCGGCCAGGTGATCTACGCGATCAACTGCCTCGACTCCAAGGGTGCGCCCGACGCCGCGCAGACGAAGGCGCTGATCCCGCGGTTCCGCGACGTCTCGCCCGTCTTCGGGGCGGCCTTGGGGTGGGGCGTCATGGCGTGCCACGACTGGCCGATCAAGGGCAAGCACCCGCAGCAGGCCGTCACCGCCGAGGGCGCCCCGCCGATCCTCGTCGTCGGCACGACCCGCGACCCCGCCACCCCGTACGAGTGGTCCGAGGCGATGGCCGACCAGCTCGACTCCGGCGTCCTGCTCACCCGCGAGGGCGACGGCCACACGGCCTACACGTCAGGCAACGAGTGCATTCGCGAGGCGGTCGACGCCTACTTCGGCGGCACCGTCCCCAAGGACGGCACGGTCTGCCAGGAGTGACCCGGCCCCACCGGTGATCGAGTGACGGCGAGCGAAGCGAGACGTCGTATCGAGATCACGCGTCGCTCGGCAGGGGTCAGTCCCGGATGGCCTCGTGGTGGCGGATGACCTCGCTGATGATGAAGTTCAGGAACTTCTCCGCGAACGCGGGATCGAGGTCGGCCTCGAGCGCCTTCGAGCGCAGCCGCTCGATCTGACGCGACTCGCGGTCGGGATCGGCCGGCGGGAGGTCGTGCTCGGCCTTCAGCCTCCCCACGCGCTTGGTGCACTTGAAGCGTTCCGCCAGCAGGTGAACGAGCGCCGCGTCGATGTTGTCGATGCTGGCACGGATGTCGTCGAGCTCGGCTTGGGTCGGTGCGTCCACGCGGCCGATCATACGGTCCCCGCGCGGTGCCATGAGTTGTGCGGCAGCTCGACGTCGCGCTCAGCGGCGTCGAGAGCGTCGCGCAGTGCGGCGGCATCGAGCGGGACGCAGTACGAGGGCTTCGCGCGCTCGAACCGCCAGCTCTCGGCGAGGGATCCGGCGGCGACGGCGTCGAGACCGAAGTCGTGGTGCAGGCCCGTCACGGTGGCGACCGCATCGGCGTCGTCCCCCGCGACGGGCAGGGCGCGCCGAGCGCCCGGCAGTCCGAACGGCGGCACCAGGTCGGTCGCCAGGATGGCGTTGAAGGCCTTGACCACCCGAGCGCCGGAGAAGTGCCGCTGCACCATCTCGCTCGTGGTCGTGCGGTGCTCGTCCAGCTCGGCGATCCGGCCGTCACGGGTCGGGTAGTAGTTGTTGGTGTCGACCAGGACGCGACCCACGAACGGTGCCGGATCGATGGCCGTGACGCTGGTGAACGGAACGGTGACGATGCACACGTCTGCGTCGGGCGCCGCCTCCTGCACCGTGCGCGGCTCGGCCCCGATCTCGCGTGCCAGCTCGACGAGGGTCTCGGGACCGCGCGAGTTGCTGATCCGCACCTCGTGGCCGGCGGCCGAGCCGAGTCGTGCCAACGCCTGCCCGATGTGCCCAGCGCCGATGATGGCGATCTTCACGGGTCCACCTCTCCCGCGGCGAACCGCTCGCCGCTGACGCGCGTCAGCGTAGCAATCGGGCAGCCCGGGTTACCTCATCGCTGGGCCGAGGCGGTATAGTCCACACTTGGTTCGGCGGGTGATCCTCGCCGGATCGCGCCGCCTTAGCTCAGTCGGTAGAGCATCTCACTCGTAATGAGAAGGTCGTCGGTTCGATTCCGACAGGCGGCTCCACTTTTCCGCCGCGCTGACAGCGCAAATCC
>JBEVDF010000236.1:0-4999 GCA_040514145.1 Aeromicrobium sp. | reverse complement strand
TCGTTCACGCCCGAGGCCAACCTCGCGCGACAGATCAGCGAGGTCCGGGTGCACGCCCGGTCGGCGACCGAGGGGAAGGCGATCGTGGGCACGGCCAAGCGCGGCGACGAGACCGGACGTGACAGCAAGGGGGCGAGCGGCAGCGAGCGCGTCACGAAGGCGCTGTCGTCCTCTCCGGTCCTCAGCGTGCGTGCGCCCGTGCACACGCAGGCCGAGGCCGACGAGCGGGCGAAGGCGATCCTCGACGAGCGGGCCCAGGACTTCGTCACGGGCAGCGGCGAGTGCATCGGCCTGCCCGAGATCGTCCCCGACGTGAACATCGAGCTGGGTGGGATGGGCCGGGGCTTCAGCAAGACGTACTGGGTCGCGGAGGCCACCCACACGATCGACTCCGGCGGCTACAGCACGTCGTTCAAGGTGCAGGAGACGACGGTCTGATGGACACCTTCTTCGGGGCGAGCGACGGGACCGAGCGCGAGGCGGACGGGCACCTCACCGGCGCGATGACGGGCGTCGTCACCGACAACCGCGACCCCGACGGGCTGGCCCGCGTCCGGGTGCGGCTGCCCTGGTACGAGGACGGGGCCACGAGCTACTGGGCCCGGCTGGCAGTTCCGATGGCGGGGAACGGGATGGGCACGTACTTCCTGCCCGAGGTCGACGACGAGGTGCTCATGATCGCCGAGGGCGGCGACCCGTCCCACCTCTACGTGATCGGCTCGCTGTGGAACGGCAAGGACGCCCCGCCGGCCGCGAACGACGGGGGAAAGAACGACGAGCGCCTGATCCACAGCCGGGCGGGTCACCGACTGCGCTTCGTCGACGACGCCAGTGCCCCCGAGATCGACCTGGAGCTGAAGGACGGCGCGAGCATCCGGCTCGACAAGGACGGTGTGGTCGTGGACGCGGGCAACGGCAACTCCATCTCGATCGGCTCCTCGGGGACGGTCGAGATCAAGGCGTCCCAGCAGCTCAACCTCAAGGCGTCGACGATCACGATCACCGCCGACGCGTCCCTGGAGGTCAAGGCGAGCGGCACCCTCACGCTCAAGGGCGCGACGGTCCAGATCAACTAGGAGGAACCATGGGACAACCTGCCGCCCGGGTGGGCGACCAGACCAGCCACGGCACGCCGTTGGGGCCGGGCCCGGGTGCTCCGACGGTGCTCATCGGCGGCATGCCCGCGTGGCGGGTCGGCTCGGACGTCCACACGTGTCCGCTCTCGGACGCCGGCAAGCCGCACGTCGGCGGCGTCGTGGCGGTCGGCAGCACGACCGTCCTCATCGGTGGACTGCCGGCCGTCCGGCAGGGCGACCAGGTGGTCGAGGCCAGTGTCCCCAACACGATCGCCATGGGCGCTCCGACGGTGATGATCGGCTAGCCATGACGACGTCAGACCTGCCCTCGAGCGACTTCCTCGGCACCGGCTGGGCCTTCCCGGTCCGGATCGGCGCGGGCGGGATCGAGACGGTCAGCGGCGACGAGGACGTGCGTCAGTCGATCCAGCTGATCCTGGCGACGGCCAAGGGCGAGCGCGTCATGCGGCCGGACTTCGGGTGCGGGATCCACGACCTGGTCTTCGCTGCGGTCAGCACGCAGCTCATCGCCCGCCTGCGTCGCGAGGTGGAGGACGCCCTGCGCACCTACGAGGCCCGCATCGAGGTCCTGCGGGTGGCGGTGGGTACGGCGAGCCTGACCCTGGGCCGTCTCGACGTCGAGATCGACTACCGCGTGCGCGCCACGAACCAGACCGGCAACTACGTCTACCCGTTCTACTTCCGGGAGGCCTGACCACCATGCCCGAGTCCCTCCCGATCCCGGACGGCCGACGTGCGGCCGGACTCCGGGCCGAGCTGGACCGGACGGGCTCGGCCACCGTGCCGGGGTGGGCCGTGGCGACCGCGCCGGGCTCGTTCGGGCGTGCCCTGCTCGAGATCGCCGGGCTGCTGGCCGAGGTGACGACGACCCAGCTCGATCGCACGGCCGAGCGCGACGCCCTGGCGTTCGCCGACACACTCGACATCCCACCCCCGGCGCCCCAGGCGGCGACCGCCATCTTCGTCCTCGTTCCCGAGGAGTCACGCACCACGTCCACGTCGGTCCCGGTCCGCGCCCAGGTCGGCGTGACCGCGGGCGGCGAGGAGGTCGTCTTCGAGACGTCGCGGGCACTCCGGGTGAGCCCGTGCCGCATCGCCGACGTCGTTGCCGTGGACCCCGACAGCGACCACATCGAGCGGGCGCCGGGGCGCGTCACCGCCACGGAGGCGCCACCGGCCGCCGTCGGAGGTCACGAGTTGGTGACGGCCGCCGGGGCGGCCAGCGTCGTGGTGCAGGTCGCACCGGCCCTCGGGATCGAGCCCGGCGATCAGCTCCGGATCGGGGAGGTCGTGTATCGCGTCGCCGAGGTGAACCAGGACCTGGTGACGCTCCGGGATCCGCTGGAGGCGGCGATGCCGGCCGGCACCCCGATCGAGCGGATCGAGGCGCTCGAGTCCTTCGCCCTGCGCAACCTGCAGGAACACGTGGTCCACGTCGGGCACGAGGACTTGTTCAACCTCGAGCAACCGGCTCGCATCGATCTCGTGCTCACGCCCTCGGGCCTGGCCCGGCGGCTCGCCGGGCTGGCCCTGCAGTACGAGATGTGGGGGACCCGGGACGGTGAGGACGCGCCGCGATGGCACGCCCTCGAGCTGGTCGGCGGCTCGGCCACCGCGTTGTCCCTGCGGAAGTCCTGGCCGGGGACGGTCGACAAGGTCGAGGTCGAGGGGCGCACGAATCGCTGGCTCCGGATCACCCACCCGGTGCCCATCACGACGGTGGACGTGACGGACCCGGTCGACCACGTGGCCCTGCAGGTGGCGTCCGAGCGGGCCGCGGCCCCAGCCACGACACCGGCTGTGGAGCCGATGGGCAGCACCACGATCAGCAACGCCTTCCACAACGCCATGCCCCTGGCGGTGACCGGGCGATTCCTGCCGTTCGGTCCCACGCCCGCACGGTTCGACATCTTCTCGTTCGCCGCTCCGGAGGCGCTCTCCAAGCCGGGCGCCCTCGTCCGTCTCGACATCCGCGTGGCGGACGCCTCGCTGCTGGCGCTGGTCGCGCCGCTGGACTCTCGTGCGAACACCGCGGGCACGACCGCCTACGGGATCGGCGCCAACGGCCTGCTCTATGCGATGACGATCCCGGTCGGGACCGGCGTGAGCTGGAGGGCACTGAGCAACCCGGCGACCGCCGACGGCACGGCAGTGATGCTCGACGGGTCAGCCGGACTTCTGGCTGTGGGCAAGGCCGGCTTCTTCTCCACCGACGCCGTCGTGGCTCGCGATCGGGACCGGCGGCTCTGGTACACGACCGTCGTCGCCGGCGTCTTCGCCGACCGGTGGTCGCCGGTCCCCGCGGACTCCGGGAGTGACCCCACGCTCGGCGACGTCGCGCTGGTCTCCCATGCCGGCACCGGCTCGAATCCCGTTCGCCTCCTGAGGGTCGTCGGCGGGGAGCTCCGCAGCCTCAGCCTGACGGGCGGACCCGCCCCGGTCTGGGAGACCGTGTCGAGCGCGGGCGCGGGTCCTGCGCTCGACCAGCCGGTGGCCCTGGCGCCGGTGCAGGGGACGGGAGCACAGGGCGGTGCCGCCATCCCCGGAGGGGACATCGTGCTGGTCGCGGCGGACGGCACCGTCTGGTGGGGTGGGATCCGCACCGGGCTCACGGGACTGGTGGTCGCGTGGAACCGATTGGCCACGGCGGGTGCCCGCGCGGACGTGCGGCCGGCCGCCACGCACCACCGGCTTCCCGATGGCCGCACCCGGCTCTGGGTGGCCTGGGCGGACGTCAACGTCGGGCTCCGTGCGTGGACCGGCCCGATCGACGGCACAGGTGGCGTCCGCAGGAGTGCCGCGACCCCGGGCTTCGATGCCGCACCCGGGAGCTCGGTGCGCGTCGCGAAGCAGCCCTGGGCGCCGCTGACGACCCAGCCGCTCACGGTGGCCGTCGCCTCGGACAACCAAGGGACACGCTCGGTTCTCGTGTGGTTCGACCAGGGGTCGGTGGAGGAGTCGTCACTGCCGATCGACGCGGCCGATCAGCCTCGCACGGACCTGGTGATCGTGGCGCCACGCGTCACCCCGGGTCCCGAGCGGCCGATGCTGGTGCTGCCCCGCACGGGTGAAGCCCTCGTCGCCGCCTCGCTGGATCAGGAGACGGGGGTCGCGCTCAAGGCGGAGCTCCACGACGGGCTCGTCATCGCGAACGAACCGGACGCCTCGCACTACGTGGAGCTCGACGGCGGCCCGACGCCGCCGGGTGTGATCGAACTCGCCGCGGCGCGCATCATCGACGCCGCCGCCGAAGAGCGCGTGTACGAGATGGTCGGAGGGTTCCAGGGCGCCCAGTCCTACCGTTTCCTGCGGCGCGTCGACAACGCCGTGCGCGACGTGATCGGCAAGGCGCGAGCCGGCGGGCAGTTACGGCTGGATGTCAGCGACTCGGTCACCGAGATCGGTGATCGACTCGTCCTCGGGACCGCATCTGCGGGTGTCACCGCGGTCGACGACACGACGGAGGCGGGGTTCCGGATCGTGAGCCTCGATCCGCCCCTCGTCGGCATCGCGATCGGCGCCAACGTGACTTACACCCCGACCCGCGTGCTCGCGGCCGGGGCCGTGAACGCGACGGACCGTCGGACGCTGGTGCACCTGACGCCGGCCGTGGCCGCGGGAGACGTGGTGCGCTTCGACGATGGCGAGCCGAGCCCGCAGGTCGTGCAGGCCGACGCGCTCAGCGCCGACGGACGGTGGTGGCGGACGGGCGTCGCGTGGACCGCCGTCCCGGGCTCCACCTCAGCCGCGGTGCTCGGGGACGCGACGCTCGGTGCGTGGACGGATCGCGCGCTCGAGCGTGGCTTCGACAACCCGGAGCTGTCGTGGGAGTTCTACGACGGGGACGGCTGGCGTCGGCTCGAGGACGGGTTCGTCGACGGCACCCACGAGCTCGCGTCCAG
>JBEVDF010000188.1:0-5330 GCA_040514145.1 Aeromicrobium sp. | reverse complement strand
GCTGGGTGATGATCACCGTGATGACCGCAGGTCTCGTCGTCGGCATCACCGCGGTCGCCGGCCCGGCGCTGCAGGACATGGTGTCGTCGGCGCTCAGCAAGGTGAAGTAGTGCCGCACCGGCGCGAGCCGGGGGAGCGCGGGTCGGCCGTGGTCGACTTCGTGCTGGTCCTCGTCGTGCTCGTGCCGGTGTTCCTCGGGATCATGCAGGTCGCGCTGGTGCTGCTGGTGCGCAACACCCTGTCGTCGGCGGCGTCCGAGGGTGCGCGGTACGCCGCGACACTCGACCGTGGACCCGAGGACGGCGTGGCTCGCACCCGCGACCAGATCGACGGCGCGATCTCGGGACGGTTCGCGCGCGACGTGTCGGCGGGCCCGGCGACAGTCGACGGCACGGTCGGGGTGCAGGTCACCGTGCGCGCCGTCGTACCCGCCCTCGGGATCGGCGGCCCCGGCATCGCCCTGGAGGTGACCGGCCACGCGGTCGAGGAGCAGCCGCCGTGAGGAGGCGACGCGATCGCGGCGAGGACGGCAGTGCGCTGGTCGAGCTGAGCTGGCTCGGCATCCTGCTGCTCGTCCCGCTCCTGTGGATCGTGGTCTCGGTCTTCGAGGTGCAGCGCGGCGCGTTCGCTGTCTCGGGTGCCGCTCGCGCGGCCGGTCGCGCCTACGCGCTCGCGCCCGACGACGCGGCGGGTCGTGCCCGCGCGAAGGCCGCCGCCCGGCAGGCCTTGGCCGACCAAGGGATCGGCGGTGCCCCGCTGGACGTGCGGATCACCTGCACGCCGTACCCCCGCGACTGCCACAGCGGTACGTCGGTCATCACGGTCGTCGTCGCGTCCCGGGTCGACCTGCCGCTGATGCCGGAGATCCTCGGCGGCCAGGCGCCGAGCTTCGCGCTCGACTCGACGCACTCGGTGCCGATCGGCCAGTTCCAGGAAGTGCAGAGCCAGGAAGTGCAGAGTCAGGAAGTGGCGGCCGATGAGGCGCCGTGACGAGACCGGGTCGACCGCGCCCCTGATCGTCGGCTTCGCCCTGGTCCTGGCGATGGCGATCGCCGCGGTGGTCGACGTGTCCGCGGCATACCTCCAGCGGCAGAGCCTCAACACCGTCGCCGACGGTGCCGCCCTGCGCGCCGCCGACCTCGGCGCCACCGGCGAGGAGGTGTACGGCGGCGGGGTGCCCCAGGGCCGCCTCGACCTCAGCGTCGAGCGGATCCGCGGCTCGGTCCGCGAGTTCCTGGCCGCCTCGGGCGCCTACGGGAGCTACCCCGGCCTGGCCTTCGACGTGGACGTCGACCCCGCGACCTCCACCGTCACGGTGCACGTCACCGCGCCGCTGGATCTTCCCCTGACGGTCCCGGGTTCTCCTGAGGTCGCGCAGATCGGCGCGACCGGGTCCGCGGTGGTCGTCGCCGAGCAGTAGGGCGACGCCTCAGGAACGGTCCGGTCCTGCCGACCTCTTGGGTGGACCCTCGCGGGTCTGCGCCTGCTCGGAGGTCGCACGGATTCCCCGGACCCAAGGACCTCAGATGACCACCCGTCGGCTCGGTCGGGCGAGCACTGCCGCCGCGCTCGCGCTCCTCCTGCCCGGCGCGGTCACGCAGCCCGTGACCGCCGAGCCCGAGCCGGCCGCGATGGCCGGCGACGCCGTGCGCGCCCGGCAGGCCTACCAGGTCGTTGCGACGGCCCGGGCCCGCACGGTGCGCACCGGCGCGACCATCACGATCGTCGGGTCCGTGGCCACCCGGCCCGGCAAGGGCAAGGCCAGGCCGCGTCCGGTCGCGCTGCTGGAGCGGAAGAACGGCACTTGGCGGACGGTCGCGCGGACGAGCTCGACCCGCGTAGGTGCCTACAGCTTCGCGATCGCCGCCGGGACCGTCGCCCGGACGCGCGTGTTCCGCGCCCAGGCCGCTCGGTTCAACGGCCTGCGCGCTGCGGCCACCAGGCCGGTGACCGTGCAGGTCGTCGTGCCGTCGTCGGAGACCGAGAACGCCCCGACCACCCCGCCCGCGACCACGCCGACGCCGGCCGCGGCCGCGGACGGCCCCGAGGCGCTGCCCGCCGGGTACGTCGGGCTCGGCAGCGCGACCGACTGGGCGTACCTCTTCTCCGGCGGCGGTCGCTGGGACCCGTGCACCACGATCCGCTGGGCCTACAACCCGTCCGCGCAGGGGTACGACGCCCTGCCGGACGTGAAGCGCGCGTTCGCCAAGATCTCCGGCATCTCGGGACTGACGTTCGCCTACGTCGGCACCACGACCTGGCGCTTCCTCGGCAACGTCAGCGACCCGGCGTTCCCGGCCTCGACGTACGACATCGGCGTGGGCTGGGCCGACGCCGACGAGCTCCCGGCCCTGGCCGGCAACGTCGTCGGGTACGGCGGCGGGCGCGGCTTCACCGCTCGGGCGGCGGACGCCGACGTGAAGTACCGGATGGACCGTGGCTACCTGGTGCTGGACAACGGCCACACCCTGCCCGGCGGCTACGACCGGTCCGGCTGGGGCTCGGTGATGTACCACGAGATCCTGCACGCGCTCGGGCTCGGGCACGCCCAGCAGGACGTGCAGCTGATGTACGGGACGCTGTCGTCGCGGAACTACAAGCCCGGCGCCGGCGACATCACGGGCATGCAGGAGATCGGACTGCCCGCGGGCTGCCTGTCCTGAGACGGCCGGCGTCAGCCGATGATCGCGCCGTTCTCGGACCCGGCCTCGGTGAGGCTGGTGATGGCCTCCCGCAGACGGCTCTCGTAGTCGCGCTGCGCCTGTTCCACATCGAGGGCAAGTCCGGGCACGACATCCAGGACATCTCGATCCTCGACAAGACCGAGGCGGAGGTGCTCTTCGACAAGGGCCCACGAGCTCCAGGACACCGACAAGGTCGGGAACGAGGCGGCGGCCACTGGGACATCAACCTGACAGACTGAGGCACATGACGGACACCAACCCGGGCATGGACCAGGTCGTCGCCGACCTGCTCGCCGGCGACATCGACTGACGTGACCTGAGCCGTGGCCGACCTTCCCGCGTTCCTGCACCACGGGTTCCACGCGAGCGTGGAGCTCGACGGGGCCGAGCCGCTCGCGATGAGGGGGATCGTCCTCGGGCTCTGGCAGGCCGACGACGATGGGACCCAGCCGCTGGTCGTCGACCTGGTCGTCGACCGGCAGTGGGAGCGCTGGGCGTTGCGCCGTGGCGACGGCCACGACTGGGTCGGTGCCGGTGCGGACCTGGCGGGGCGCGGGGTCCGGGTCGCGGCCTGGCGCACCGGCGTCGAGACCGTCAAGGATCCGGTGGGTCCTCCGCACGACGAGCGCGACGGGTGGTTCCGGGGCCTGGAGGGCAGCGGTCGGTCGTGACCGAGCGGCACGCGCGGCCGGGGTAACGTCGGGACCATGTCCTCGGGGATCAGACAGTCCGTGCTCGCTGTGCTCGCCACCGCCGTCATCGCCTGCTCCGCCTGGCTGGTGCCGGCCGGGGCGGCGGCACCGGCCGCGAGCCCGGCGTCGACGTACGCGGACACGGCGTTCCGGGCCACCAACAACCAGCGCGTCGCTCACGACCGGGTCAAGCTGCGCAAGGACACCTGCCTGACCCGCCTGGCGCAGCGCTGGGCGAAGCACATGGCGCGCACCCGCGAGCTGGAGCACCAGGATCTCGATCCCGTCGTCGACCGGTGCAACCTCTCGTGGGCCGGCGAGAACATCGCGATGGGCTACCCGACCGGGCGACGCGTCGTACGTGGCTGGATGAACTCGCCGGGCCACAAGGCCAACATCTTGAGGAAGCAGTACCGGCTGATGGGCATCGGTGCGGCCAAGGACAAGAACGGTCGCTGGTGGAGCGCGCAGGTCTTCGGGCGGCGCTAGGCGACAGCGGCCCCGTGCTGGGCTAGGTTCCGTCCGTGGGCGGGGCTGCGGAGACGACGCGACCGACGATCGTCGTGGTCGACGACGCGGCTGACGTGCGTGCGCTGGTGCGCACCCGGCTCCGCCTCTCGGGGTTGCTGGAGGTCGTGGGCGAGGCGGGCAACGGCGCCGAGGCCCTCGCGGTCGTGCAGGAGCTGCGACCCGCACTGGTGCTGCTCGACGTGTCGATGCCGCAGATGGACGGCCTGGAGGCGCTGCCCCGGATCCTGGAGACGTCGCCCGAGACCCGGGTGGTGATGTACAGCGGCTTCCAGGAGCAGGGCCTCGCCCACCAGGCGCTGGAGCTCGGCGCCTCCGCGTTCCTCGAGAAGTCCACGGCGCTCGACACCCTCGCCAGCGACCTCGTCGCGATCCTCGACGGGACCAGCACGCCGCGCACGTACGGCGCCGAGCAGGTGAGCACCGTCGAGGACGACGAGCGCCGGGTCCTGCGCGAGCACCTCGAGCGGTTCCGTGAGGTGTTCGAGGACGCCGCGATCGGGATGGCGACCGTGACCCTCGCGGGTCAGGTCGTGCGCGCCAACCGGTCGCTCGCGACGATCCTCGGCCGCACGGTCGAGGATCTCGTCGGCTCGCCGTACGCCACGTTCGCCGGTCCGGCGAGCGGCGCGCTCGACAAGCTGCTGGCCGCCATCCTGGCCGGCACGGAGGACGCCGGGCAGGTCGAGCACGACGTCGTCGGCAGCGCGGGGGCCCGCCGGGTGGTCGCGACGTTCGCGCCGGTCCTCGACAGCAGCCGCCGGCCCCTCTACCTCTTCGCGCAGGTGCAGGACGTCACCGTGCAGCGCGGCGCGGAGGAGGAGCTGCGCCGCAGCGAGGCGCGGTTCCGGCTGCTGGTCGACAACGTCGAGGACTACGCGATCTTCATGCTCTCCCCGGCGGGGCTGATCGAGAGCTGGAACGCCGGAGCCCAGCGCATCAAGGGCTACACCGAGGACGAGATCATCGGTCGCCACTTCCGCACCTTCTACCCGGCCGACGTCCAGGCCTCGGGGCACCCGGAGCGCGAGCTCGAGCTGGCGCTGCGCGACGGGCGCTACGAGGAGGAGGGCTGGCGGATCCGCAAGGACGGCAGCCGCTTCTGGGCGACCGTGCTGATCACGGCGGTGCACGACCGCAACGGGCGGCACGTCGGCTTCGCGAAGGTGACCCGCGACTTCAGCCGCCGCCGCGAGCAGGACGAGGCGCTGCGCGCGAGCGAGGAGCGGTTCCGGCTGCTCGTCGAGGCTGTCGAGGACTACGCGATCTTCATGCTCTCGCCGGAGGGCCTGGTCGCCAGCTGGAACGCCGGAGCCCAGCGCAACAAGGGCTACACGGCCGACGAGATCATCGGACAGCACTTCCGCGTGTTCTACCCGCCCGAGCTGCAGGAGTCGGGCCACCCCGAGCACGAGCTGGAGCTGGC
>JBEVDF010000148.1:0-7370 GCA_040514145.1 Aeromicrobium sp. | reverse complement strand
CCTTGAGCGCGAAGCCGGGGGCCTTGCGCTTGCTGGAGGCCAGGGCGGCGTTGCCCAGCCCACCGCGGCCGCCGGCCGCGATGACGAGCTCGGTGCCCGCGCCGACCAGGTCGGCCAGCACCTCACCGTTCTCATCGCGCACGACCGTGCCGTCGGGCACCCGCAGGACGAGCGTCTCGCCGTTGGAACCGTTGCGGTTCGAGCCCGCGCCGGGTGCGCCGCTGGTGGCCTTGCGGTGGGGCTCGTGGTGGTAGTCGATCAGCGTGGTGACGTCGGGCGTCACGACGAGGATGACGTCGCCGCCGTGCCCGCCGTTGCCGCCGTCGGGACCGCCGAGCGGCTTGAACTTCTCACGGTGGACCGACGCCACACCGTTGCCGCCGTTGCCGCCGGACACGTGCAGGGTCACCTGGTCAACGAACGAGGGGATCGCCATGGGTTCTCCTGGACGGTGGGTGGAAAAGAGAAAGGGCAGTCCGCATCAGCGGACCGCCCTTCTCAGGAAGATCTGCGCGTCACTGCTCCGGAACGATGTTCACGACACGACGGCCGCGCTTCGAACCGAACTCGACCGCGCCGGGGGCGAGGGCGAAGAGCGTGTCGTCGCCGCCACGGCCCACGTTGGAGCCGGGGTGGAAGTGCGTGCCACGCTGGCGGACGATGATCTCGCCGGCGTTCACGAGCTGACCACCGAAGCGCTTGACGCCGAGCCGCTGGGAATTGGAGTCGCGGCCGTTCTTGGTGGAGGCTGCGCCCTTCTTGTGTGCCATGTCGTCAGTCCCTTACTTGGAGATTCCGGTGATCTTGACCTGGGTGTACTTCTGACGGTGACCCTGGCGCTTCTTGTAACCGGTCTTGTTCTTGTACTTCTGGATGATGATCTTGGGGCCCTTGAGCCCACCGATCACCTCAGCGTCGACCTTGACCTTCGAGGCGTCGGCACCGGCCGTCACCTGGTCACCGTCGACCACCATGACCGCGGCGAGCTGGACGGTGTCGCCCTCGGTCGCCTGGACCTGGTCGATCGAGATGACGTCGCCGACCGCGACCTTGGCCTGGCCGCCGCCATTGCGCACGATTGCGTACACCACGGGATTCCTCACTCTGTACTGAAAAGACTGGGTCTTGGAAAAGTCTGTGCGGCGCGCTGAGCGCACCGACTGTCGATTCTACTCGGGCGCCACGTCGTCGGTCAAAACGGGTGCCGTATCGGCCTGCGGCGTCTGCTCCGCGGACTGCGGTTCCGGCGCCTGCTCGGCCTGGGGCTCGTCGCCCTGGGCCTCGTCGCCCTTGCCCTGACGCTGCTGGCGTCCGCCACCGCTGCCGGCGTTGGCGGCGTTGCCGCCACCACCGTTGCCGCCGCGGCCCGAACGACCGCCACGGCGCCCACGGCGCTGGCCCTCGTCCTTCTTCGGCTCGACCGGGGCGTCCTGGATGACGACGCCGCGGCCGTGGCACTCCTCGCAGTCGTGACTGAAGGACTCCAGCAGGCCCGTGCCGATGCGCTTGCGCGTCATCTGGACCAGGCCCAGCGAGGTGACCTCGGCGACCTGGTGGCGCGTACGGTCGCGACCCAGGCACTCGACGAGGCGACGCATCACGAGGTCGCGGTTGCTCTCGAGCACCATGTCGATGAAGTCGATGACGATGATGCCGCCGAGGTCGCGCAGGCGCAGTTGGCGCACGATCTCCTCGGCCGCCTCGAGGTTGTTCTTGGTGACGGTCTCCTCGAGGTTGCCGCCCGAGCCGGTGAAGCGGCCCGTGTTGACGTCGACCACGACCATCGCCTCGGTGCGGTCGATGACCAGCGAGCCACCCGAGGGCAGGTGGACCTTGCGGTCCAGCGCCTTGTGGATCTGCTCGTCGAGACGACGGGCGGCGAAGATGTCGTCCTCGCCCTCCCAGCGCTTCACGCGCTCCTCGAGGTCGGGGGCGACATGGGCGACGTAGCCCGCGACCATGTCCCAGGCCTCGTCACCCTGGATCGTCAGCGACGCGAAGTCCTCGTTGAACAGGTCGCGGATGACCTTGATCATCAGGTCGGGCTCGGAGTACAGCAGCTGGGGCGCCTTGCCGGCGGCCACCTTGCTCTCGATGTCCTCCCAGCGCGCGGTCAGCGCGGCGATGTCGCGCTGCAGCTGGTCCTCGGTGGCGCCCTCGGCGGCCGTGCGCACGATGACGCCGGCGCTCTCGGGCAGGGCCTCCTTGAGCAGGCCCTTGAGGCGCGCGCGCTCGTTCTCGGGGAGCTTGCGGCTGATGCCGTTGCTGCCACCGCCGGGCACGTAGACCAGGAAGCGGCCCGGCAGGCTGATCTGGCTGGTCAGGCGGGCGCCCTTCTGGCCGATCGGGTCCTTGGAGACCTGCACGAGCACGGTCTGGCCGGGCTGGAGCGCGTCCTCGATCTTGCGCTGCTTGCCGTTCTGGATGTTCGACCAGTCGACCTCGCCGGCGTAGATGACCGCGTTGCGGCCCGCGCCGATGTCGACGAACGCCGCCTCCATGCTGGGCAGCACGTTCTGGACCTTGCCCAGGTAGACGTTGCCGATCAGCGAGGTCTGCGACTCGCGGGCGACATAGTGCTCCACGAGGACGCCGTCCTCGAGCACCGCGATCTGCGTGTAGTCGTCGCGCTGGCGCACGACCATCTCGCGGTCGACGGCCTCACGGCGGGCCAGGAACTCGGCCTCGCTGACGATGGGCGCGCGGCGGCGGCCGGCCTCGCGGCCCTCGCGGCGACGCTGCTTCTTGGCCTCGAGGCGGGTGGAGCCGGTGACGCCGGTGATCTCGTCCTCGGCGGTGCGACCCTCGCGGACCTTGACGACCGTGTTCTCGGGGTCGTCGGGGGAACCCTCGGCACCCTCGCCGGCGCGCGCACGGCGGCGACGGCGGCGCGTGGTGGTGGAGCCGGAGGTCGACTGGTCGTCGTCACCGGCCTCGGAGTCGTCGGACTCCTCGGAGCCGGACTCGCCGTCGTCCTCGCCGTTGTCCTGGTCGCTCTTGCGACGGCGGCGTCCGCCGCGGCGGCGCCGGCGGCGTCCGCCCTCGCCCCCGTCGTCGTCGCCGGAGCTGTCCTCGTCGTCGTCCTGGTCGCCGTCGGAGCCGGAGTCGTCCTGGGGCTCGACGCGCTTCCTCTCGCGCGGGGGCGCCAGCTCGGCCGGGGGCGCCTGGAACATCGCGCCGACCGGCGGCAGCGTGGGAGCCGTGGGGGCGGTCTCCTTGGGCTCGTCCTGCGGGTCCTCGTCCTCGTCCTCGTCGGTCACCGGATCGGGCTCGGGCGCCTCCTCCACGGGAGGGGCGAACACGGCCGCGGGCGGGCCGGCGGGTCGACCCGCGGCGCGTCGGCGCGTGCGGGTGGTGGCCTGAGGCGCCTCGGGGGCGTCGTCAGTGGAGGTTTCGGGCGTGTCGGCCGCGTCGTTCGGATCGAGCATGTGCTCTCCTTCGCCCGGCAGCGGCGCAGCCACCCACCGGGCTGGTCAATGGTCCCGCGGGACCTCAAGTCTGTCTCAGGACGGCGCTTAGGCCTGTCACACGACTCTCCGCCCGACCTGCCGCGGTCGACACCTTTTACGGTGCGTCGCGGCCGGTGGCGAGCGGATCGCCGACCGTACCGTTCTGAACATCCAGCGGCCCTTGGTCCGAGCGGGTCGCCAGGGGCGCCTTCTCGATCGGCAGGCCGCACAGGGTGCGCAGTCCGGTGATCACGTCGTCCGGTCGTACCGACGGGGTGTCATGGCGTACGACCACGTCCAGTATCGCACATCCTCCTGCGCCCGACCGGTCATCGACGTCCAAGCGCACCACGGCCGCCCGGCAGTCGAAGGTGCGCAGGCCCCGCTTCATCATGCGCTCGACGAGCACTTCGTCGCGCTCGAGGAAGACCGCGACCGCGGCCCGCGCGGCCTCGGGGGTGACGTCGGGCAGCTCGATGAACCACCGGCTCGCCTCGAGCAGATCGGCCAGCGCGCCGCCGGGCGACACGACCACGTCGACGACGTCGAGCCCGTCGGGCAGCGCCGCGTCGAGGGCGGCACGGACCTCGGCCGGGTCCATCTGCCGGGTCAGTCCGATCTCGGCGAACTCGGCCTCGCTCGCGGCACCGGTGGGCGAGGCGCCGGCGTAGGAGATCTTGGGGTGCGGCGTGTAGCCCGACGAGTGCCCGATCGGCAGTCCGGCGCGCCGGATCGCCCGCTCGAAGGCGCGGGCGAAGTCACGATGGCTGGTGAACCGCATCCGGCCCCGCTTGGCGTACCTCAGGCGCAGCTTCTGCACGATCGGCGGCTGGGGGTTCGGGGCCTCCGGGTTCGGGGTGCCTTCGAGGGTCGTGCTGCCGTCGTTGCTCACCCCACCAGACTACGGCGACCCGTTTTGGGGATATCGGCCCTATCCGCGGAGGTATCATGAGTCACATGCGTCACACGATCGCCCTGCTGTTGACCGCCTCCGCACTGGTCCTGGCCAGCGCCCCCGCGGAAGCCGCGGCCACGGTTCCCACCAAGGTCGCGGGCTTCACCGCGAAGGCTCAGACCGCCGCGCCCGGTGCCTCGGTGCGGTTCTCGGCCAAGGTCACCGTGAAGGGCAAGGCGTCCGCGAAGCGCTGGGTCACGCTCCAGCGGCGCGCCGGCGGACGGTGGGTGCGCGCCGACCGCGCCCGCACCAACAAGTACGGCCGCGTCGTCCTGCGCCACCGCGTGGGCGCGAAGGCCGGCGCCGCGGCGAAGCTGCGGGTCCGGGTCTCGGCCAAGGGCCGGCTCCGCGCCGCCAACAGCCCGGTCAAGGAGCTCACGGTCCGCGCTCCGTGGAGGCCCGACGCGCGGTCGAAGGAGATCTTGGTGCGGGTCAACCTGGCTCGCTCGACAGCGCGCACGTGCGGCGAAGCGACCTTCGCGGCGCGCGGCCCGCTGCGTCTCGAGGCGAAGCTCTCGGAGGCGGCGCGACTGCACGCCGTCGACATGGCGACCCACGACTTCTTCAGCCATGTCGGCTCCGACGGTTCCGACCTGAGCGACCGCGTCGACGCGCAGAAGTACGCCTGGTCCCGCCTCGGCGAGAACATCGCCGCCGGCCAGGACAGCCCGCGGGAGGTCGTCGACGCCTGGCTGGCGAGCCCCGGCCACTGCGCGAACATCATGGGCCCGTTCACCGAGCTCGGCGTCGGGTACGCCACGGGCGACACCCAGTACGGGACCTACTGGGTCCAGGACTTCGGGACGCCGCGCTGACCGTGGCCTCCTCCCCCACTCCGACGACCGGGGGCCGTTGGCTCGTGGGCGCGGCCATCGTCCTGTTGGCTCTCAACCTGCGTGTCGTCATCGCCAGCCTCGGCGCCGTGCTGCCGGCGGTGCGCGAGGACCTCGCCATGTCCACGACGACGGCCGGCGTGCTCACGACGCTGCCCGTGCTGTGCTTCGCGCTGATCGGCTTCGGCTCCGGCGGGATCGTCCGCCGCCTCGGCCTGCACCGCACCACCGCGGCCCTGCTCACGGTCCTCTCGGCCGGCCTCGCCGTCCGCACCCTGGTTGACGACAGCGCGCTGTTCCTCGTGGTCACCGCGGTCGCCCTGGCCGGTGCCGCGGTGGGCAACATCGTGCTGCCTCCGCTGGTCAAGCTGCACTTCCCCGATCGCGTGCCGCTGATCAGCTCCCTCTACGGAGCCGCCCTCATGGCGGGCGCGACGATCTCGTCCGCGGCCACGGTGCCGCTCGGCGACGCCTTGGGCGGCTGGAGGCCCGGCCTCGCCGTCTGGGCGATCCTGGCCGCCGTGGCGGTGGTGCCGTGGCTCACCCTGCTCGGCCACGACGTGCACACCGATCCCACGTCGGCCGACCGGATGCCCCTGAAGCGGATCGTCAGGTCGCCGCTGGCGTGGGCGATGGTGCTGTGCTTCGCCGCCCAGTCGGCCGGCGCCTACGTGCAGTTCGGCTGGTACACCGAGATCCTCACCGACGGCGGGGTCGGCCAGCACGAGGCCGGCGTGCTGCTCGGGGTCATCTCCGGGGTCGGCATCCCGCTGACCCTCGCGCTGCCGTGGCTCATGGCGCGCACGGGCGATCGGCCGGTGCTGCCGGTGTTCTTCGGTCTCGCGAGCGCGTCGGGATGGCTCGGCGTCCTGCTCGCCCCGTCGAGCCAGCCCCTGCTGTGGTCGGTGCTGCTCGGCCTCGGCGGCGGCGCCTTCACCTGGACGCTGGCGATGATCGGCTGGCGCACGCGCACGCCCGCCGCGACGACCGCGCTCTCCCTGCTGACGCAGGGCCTGGGCTACCTCATCGCCGGGCTCGGACCGTTCGGCGTGGGCGCCCTGCACGACGCGACCGGCTCGTGGACGCTGCCGCTGACGATGCTGATCGCCGCGTCCGCCGTCATCGTCGCGGCGGGCACCGTGATCAGCCGCTCCCCGACGCTCGAGGAGACCCTGCGCTAGCGGGTCAGACCACCGAGAGCGGCAGGAGCTTCTGGCCGGTGGGGCCGATCTGGATGTCGAGGTCCATCTGCGGGCACACGCCGCAGTCGAAGCACGGCGTCCAGCGGCAGTCCTCGACCTCGGCGGCGCCGTCGGGGTCGATGGAGTCCTGCCAGTCCTCCCACAGCCACTCGCGGTCGAGGCCGGAGTCCATGTGGTCCCACGGCAGGACCTCGTCATGGTCGCGCTCGCGGGTGGTGAACCAGTCGAGGTCGACGCCGAGCGGCGTGAGCTCCTCGGCGGACTTCTGTGCCCAGCGGTCGTAGCTGAAGTGCTCGCTCCACCCGTCGAAGCGGCCGCCGTCGCGCCACACGGCCTCGATGACCCGGCCCACGCGGCGGTCGCCGCGCGACAGGAGTCCTTCGACGATGCCGGGCTTGCCGTCGTGGTAGCGGAAGCCGATCGCCTTGCCGTAGCGCTTGTCGGACTGCACCGAGGAGCGCAGCTTGCGCAGGCGCTCGTCCGTGGTCTCGTGGTCGAGCTGCGCGGCCCACTGGAACGGCGTGTGGGGCTTGGGCACGAAGCCGCCGATCGAGACCGTGCAGCGGATGTCGCGGCGACCCGAGACCTCGCGGCCGGTGTCGATGACGCGCTTCGCGAGCTCGCCGATCTGCAGGACGTCCTCGTCGGTCTCGGTGGGCAGGCCGCACATGAAGTAGAGCTTCACCTGGCGCCAGCCGTGCGAGAAGGCCGCGGAGACGGTGCGGATCAGATCGTCCTCGCTGACCATCTTGTTGATGACCTTGCGCATGCGGTCGCTGCCGCCCACGGGCGCGAACGTGAGGCCCGAGCGGCGGCCGTTGCGGCTGAACTCGTTGGCCAGCGTGATGTTGAAGGCGTCCACGCGGGTCGAGGGCAGCGACAGCGAGGTGTTGGTGCCCTCGTAGCGGTCGCCGAGCTGCTTGGCGACCTC
>JBEVDF010000101.1:0-10308 GCA_040514145.1 Aeromicrobium sp. | reverse complement strand
GGGTGTGCTTGTGGTACACGAGCAGCAGCAGGTGCGCGGTGATCAGGCCGAGCAGGATCGCCGGGACGAGCAGGATGTGCGCCATGTACAGGCGCGGGATGATCAGCTCGCCGGGGTACTCCCCGCCGAAGACGAAGAACTCGGCGTAGGAGCCGATGATCGGGATGGAGCGGATCAGGCCGTCGACGAAGCGCAGGCCGGTGCCGGACAGCAGGTCGTCGGGCAGCGAGTAGCCCGCGAAGCCCTCGACCATGCCCATGCTGAGCAGGCCGACGCCGATGAGCCAGTTGATCTCACGCGGCTTGCGGTAGGCGCCCGTGAAGAACACGCGCAGCATGTGGGCCATCATCGCCGCCACGAACAGGGCAGCCGCCCAGTGGTGGATCTGGCGCATCAGCAGGCCGCCGCGGATGTCGAACGAGATGTCGAGCGTCGAGGCGTAGGCCTGCGACATCTCGATGCCGTACAGCGGGGCGTAGGAGCCGGTGTACTCGACCTCGCCCATGCTGGGGACGAACCACAGCGTGAGGAAGACGCCGGTCAGCAGCAGGACGACGAAGCTCCACAGCGCGATCTCGCCGAGCATGAAGGACCAGTGCTCGGGGAAGACCTTGCGGAGGTTCTTCTTGCCCGCCGCGGCCAGGCCGAGACGGTCGTCGAACCAGCCGACCGGGCCGGACAGCTTCTTACCGGTCGGGGAGTCCTCGACCCGGGTGAAGGTGCTCTGACTCATGCGTCACCACCGGACTTCTCATTGAGGTTCTTCTGGTCGCGAGCGAGCTCGGGGTAGCTGGGCGCCACGATCTCGGGGAAGTCGCTGACCGCGACCAGGTAGCCCTCGCCGTCGACCGCGAGCGGCAGCTGCGGCAGCGGACGGTAGGCGGGACCGAAGATCACCTTGCCGTTGTCGGCCAGGTCGAACGTCGACTGGTGGCACGGGCAGAGCAGGTGGTGGGTCTGCTGTTCCCACAGGCTGATCGGGCAGCCGACGTGGGTGCAGATCTTGGAGTAGCACAAGATGCCGTCGACGCCCCAGTTCTCACGGCCCTTCTTCGGCGTGATGTCCTCGGGGCGCATGCGCACCACGATGACGGCGGCCTTGGCCTTGGCGGCCAGCAGGTCGTGACCGTGGATGACGGGGTGTCCCTCGTCGTCGGTCTCGAAGAAGATCGCGGGCTCGGCGTTGACGAGCTGGCCGACCTCGAGGTCGGACGGCTTGATCGGTGCACCCGAGACGTCGTTGACGACGCGCATGCCCTTCTTCCAGACCGTCTCGTCCTGGCTGTGGGGGAGGGGACCGAGGTCGCGCAGGAGCACGATGGCCGGCAGGCCCATGGCGCCCACGGCGCCGAGCAGGCTGTTGCGGATCAGGGGACGACGGCCGATGCCGCTCTCCTGGACGCCGGCGTTGATGTCGGCCATGACCGCGGAGCGGTCGTCGTCACTGGAGCGGGCGGGGTGGCGCATCTCGAC
Source organism: Aeromicrobium sp. (assembly GCA_040514145.1). GTDB lineage: Bacteria > Actinomycetota > Actinomycetes > Propionibacteriales > Nocardioidaceae > Aeromicrobium. Next base: position 8,835 of record JBEVDF010000101.1, on the reverse strand, counting down.
CATCTCGTGGTCGCCCATGAGCTTCTTGGCCCACTGGATGATGCCGATGCCGATCAGCAGCAGGGCCGCGCCCAGCGTGGTGCCGAACGTGAAGTTCTGCGCCGACCAGCCACCGAAGGCGTTGCCGCTGTTCGGATCACCGAAGGCGAAGACGCGCACGTCGGAGTCGATCGTGAAGTAGGCGACGCAGAAGCCCAGCAGCAGCAGCGTGGCCAGGCCGAACATGCCGGCGATCTGGCGCTCGGTGCGACGCTCCTGGTTGCCGTCGACGTCCTGCGGGCGGTACTTGTGGGGCGCGAGCCCCGGGTCGGCGATCGGGTCGCCGGTGCGTTCGATTTCCGTCGTCATCGCTTCTTCGACCTCGTTCCGTGCATACCGATCCACACCGCGAACGCCGTCAGACCGCCGATGCCGATGATCCAGGCGAACAGTCCGTCGACGACCGGGCCGAGCCCGCCGCCGCCGATGCCGCCTGCGTTGCCCTGCTGCTGGACGGTCTTGATGTAGGCGATGATGTTGCGCTTGTCCTCGGGGGTGATCACGTCATCGGAGAAGACGGGCATCTGCTGCGGGCCGGTCAGCATGGCCTCGTAGATGTGGATCGCGTCGACGCCCTCGAGCGTCGGGGCGTAGCGGCCGCTCGGCAGGGCGCCACCGGCGCCGACCGAGTTGTGGCACGCCGTGCAGTTGGTGCGGAAGAACTCTCCACCCTCGGAGATGCCCTCCTTGTCCACGCTCTGCCAGTCGAGGTCCTCTTCGGAGGGACGCGCCGGGCCGGGAGCCAGGGACGCGACGTAGGCCGCGATCTGGTCGATCTCTTCCTGCGTGTACTCGACGTGCTTGCGCGGGGCCTGGGGCGCGGTCTGCGCCATCGGCATGCGGCCGGTCTCCATCTGGAAGCCGACGGCGGCAGCGCCGACGCCGATCAGGGAGGGGCCGTAGTTGCCCTTGGCGTCATCGGTGCCGGAGGTGGTGATGCCCTCGGCATTGAGGCCGTGGCAGCTGGCGCAGCCCACGACGAAGAGCTGCCGGCCGGCCTCGACCTGCGAGACCGACGAGTCGGACTCGGCGGTGGCCGATTCCGGCGCGACCGTCGCGTACGCCGCGCCAGTCAGCAGGAGAGCCAGGGCCAGCAGCGCCAGTAGCGCCATGGGATGCCGGCGGCGTGTCGACAGTTTCCGCACCGAGAACCTCGTTCCTGAAGATCTGAAAAATCGGACCAGGGGTGAGGACGGCGTTCCGCTTCGTCCCCAGCCATGTGGGCCCATGCGTTCGCATCAGCGTAGCGAGGGCCGAGCTCAGACTGTGTAGTTAGGTCCGCCTATCCCCGAGGGGGTCAGCGGATGATGTAGATGGCCGCGAACAGGGCCACCCAGACGACGTCGACGAAGTGCCAGTAGTACGACACGACAATGGCCGAGACGGCCTGCTCGTGGGTGAACTTGCGGGCGGCGTAGGTACGGCCGATCACCAGCAGGAAGGCCAGCAGGCCGCCGATGACGTGGAGTCCGTGGAAGCCCGTGGCGAGGTAGAAGAGGGAGCCGTAGGCCGAGCTCTGGATCGTCAGGCCCTCGTGGACCAGCTCGGCGTACTCGGTGGCCTGGCCGCCGATGAAGACCGCGCCCATGATGAAGCTGATGATGAACCACTTGCGCATGCCGGCCGCATTGCCCTTGGCCGCGGCGTAGACGCCGAGCTGGCAGGTGACGGACGAGAGCACCAGGATCGTGGTGTTGACCGTGGCGAACGGGATGTTCAGCAGCTCGGTCTCCTGCGCCCACAGATCGGGGGCGACACTGCGCACCGTGAAGTAGGCCGCGAACAGCGTCGCGAAGAACATCAACTCGCTCGACAGCCACACGATGGTGCCGACCGTCACGTAGGACGGACGGCCCTCGACGCCATGGAGCCGGGACGCGGGGATCGCAGAAGTAGTTGCCACACGCTCATTATGTACGATGCCATCGTGAGCCAGCACCAGCCCCTTCGTGTCCTGCTCTACAGCGATGATGTCGAGGTCCGATCGGCGGTCATCGCAGCGCTGGGCACGAGGCCGCACCCCGATCTGCCGTCCCTCGAGTTCGTCGAGTGCGCCACCGAGCCGGTGGTCTGGCAGCAGCTCGATGCCGGTGGCATCGCGCTGGCGATCCTCGACGGCGAGGCCGTGCCCGTCGGCGGCATGGGCATCGCCCGGCAGATGAAGGACGAGCTCTACCAAGCACCTCCGAGCCTCGTCCTGACCGGCCGTCCGCAGGACGCGTGGCTCGCCACGTGGTCCCGCGCCGACGCGGTCGTGCCGCGGCCGCTCGACCCGTTCCGGCTCGCTGAGTCGGTCATCGCGCTGCTGCGCGACGTCGCCGTGTCCGGCGCGCGTCCTTGAGCGGCCGACCCGTGACCCTCAGCTGGCCCGACGTCCTGACCGAGCTGATCGCCGGGCGCGACCTCGACACCACCACCACCGAGTGGGCCATGGGCGAGATCCTCTCCGGCGACGCCACCGGCGCGCAGATCGCGGGCTTCGCGGTCGCGCTGCGGGCCAAGGGCGAGACCGCCGCGGAGCTGCAGGGTCTCGTCGACGCGATGTACGCCAAGGCGACCACGCTCGACCTCGACGACCGCGTCGTCGACATCGTGGGCACCGGCGGCGACATGGCCAAGACGGTGAACATCTCGTCCATGGCCGCCGTCACCACGGCGGGGGCGGGCATCGGCGTGGTCAAGCACGGCAACCGTGCGGCCTCCAGCCAGTCGGGCACCGCCGACGTCTTCGAGAAGCTCGGCGTGCGCCTCGACGTGCCGGCCGAGCACGTCCTCGACGTCTATCGCGAGGCCGGGATCACCTTCTGCTTCGCGCCGGTTTTCCACGCCTCGATGCGCTTCGCCGGACCCACGCGCCGCGAGCTCGGCGTCCCCACGTTCTTCAACTTCCTCGGCCCGCTGACGAACCCGGCGCGCCCGGCGGCCTCGGCGATCGGCTGTGCCGATCCGCGGATGGCGCCGCTCATGGCCAATGTCCTGGCCCGCCGTGGCAGCAGCGCGTTCGTCTTCCGCGGCGACGACGGCCTCGACGAGATCACCGTGACCACCACCACGCGGGTCTGGCTGCCCGGTCCCGACGGGATCGAGGAGCAGGTCCTCGACCCGGCCGAGCTCGGCTTCGACCACGCACCCGCCGACGCGCTGCGCGGTGGCGAGCCGTCCTACAACGCCGACGTGTTCCGCCGCGTGCTCGACGGCGAGCCCGGTCCGGTGCGCGACGCGGTGGTGCTCAACGCCGGTGCGGCGATCGCCGCGCACGAGGCTGCCGAGGGCACCTTGGTCGAGCGGCTGCGCGCGGGCGTCGCCCGCGCCACGGAGTCCATCGACTCCGGGGCCGCCCGCGAGTCGCTCGGCCGCTGGGTCGAGGCGACCTCGCGTCACGCGCGCTGATCGCGACTCGAACCCGACGGGCCGCGCGGATCTGGATCAGGAGCACCGCGAGCGGTGCTGGCGGTCCTGCTCAACGGCGAGAACCCCGGGGGACCGGAGTCAGTCGAGCCCGATGCTGAACGCGTCCTCGAGATCGTGGCGGCTGAAGGTGCGGAAGGCGATCTGCGTCTGGGTGGACAGCACACCGGGCACCTTGTTGAGGCGGTCGGCCACGACCGAGGCGATCTCCTCGTGGGAGCGCACGCGCACCATGGCGATGAGGTCGTGGTCGCCGGTGACGGAGTAGACCTCGCTGACCCCGGGGATGTCGGCGATCGCGGCGCCGGTCTCGGGGATGGAGGAGACCTCGGCCTGGACGAAGACGATGGCGGTGATCACCGGGCCAGCCTAGCCGCGCCGTCAGGCCAGGCGCGCGACCTGGAGATCGACGTCGAACCGCTCGAGGTGCCGCGCCGCGGCGGGCCACGGCGAGTGCCACGAGCCCCGGACCATGCGGACGCCAGGGGACTCCATCCAGCGCAGCAGGGCCTCGGTCTCCTCGATCAGGGCCGCAGGCATCGGCCGGGTCGCGGGCTCGACCGACTCGGCGGTGGTCAGCAGGGTGTCGACCCACCCGGCGGTGGCCCCACGCGTGGTGGCGACCTGGCGCGGCAGGATCGCCGCGGCCGCGAGGCGTCCGAAGCGGATGACGTGCACCTGCCAGCCGTCGTCGTGCGGTGCTGCGGCGATCACCTCGGGCTCGGCCGCGAGCGAGTCGAGTCGCTGCGTGCGGCGCACGGCGCGGATGAGGCTGGCGGCGCGGTCGCGCAGGACCGCGGCGTCCTCGAAGCGCTGGTTCTCGGCCAGGTGGGCCATGCGCTGCTCGAGGTGGGTGACGACCTCGACCGGGTCGGCGCTCATCGCCGTGCGCACCCGCGAGACCTCGAGCAGGTAGTCGGGCGCCGTGACGGCGCCGTCGCAGGGGGAGAGGCACTGGCCGAGCTCGGCCAGCACGCACGCGGCGCGGCTGGGCTTGATCGGCAGCCGGCCGGAGCACTGGCGGATCCGGAAGGCGTCGTGGAGCGTGGCCAGTGCCGCCTCGGCCTGGCGCCGGCTGCCGAACGGGCCGATGTGCGTGGCCGCGCCCTCGGTGACCGAGCGCACGAGGGAGACGCGGGGCCACGGCTCGTCGGTGAGTCGTAGCCACGACACCCGCTCGGGGAACTTCGAGCGGCGGTTGTACGGCGGGCGGTGCCGGTCGATGAGCCGTAGCTCGCGCACGCGCGCCTCGGTGTCGGTGGCGCACACGACGGTGTCGACGCGCTCGGCCAGCGCGATCATCTCGCCCATGCGGGAGCGGGTCTCGGCCTTGGTGAAGTACGACCGCACGCGGGTGCGCAGCGACCGCGAGGTGCCCACGTAGAGCACCTCGTCGCGCGCGTCGCGGAACAGGTAGACACCGGGCGCGTTCGGGACGCCGTCGGCGAGCTGGCGCTTGCGGCGCTGCTGCGGCGTGACCTTCGAGGTGAAGCTGGCGACGTCCTCCACGGTGGCCACGTTCCACGTGCCCAGCCGCTCGAAGAGGGCGTGCAGCACGTCGACCGTGGCGCGCGCGTCGGTGAGCGCCCGGTGGTCGGGCTGGACGGGGGAGAAGCGGGCCGCGAGTGTCGCCAGCTTGACGTTGGGGACCTCGTCGCGCAGCAGGACCCGGCGGGCCAGCGGGACCGTGTCGATGACGTCGAAGCCCGGCCAGGTGATGGCCAGCTCCTTCGACGCGTGCTTGAGGAAGCCGATGTCGAACGGCGCGTTGTGGGCGACCAGGACGGTGCCGTGCGCGAACTCCAGGAAGCTGGGGAGCGCCTCGGCGATGCGGGGCGCCTCGATGAGCATCTGGTCGGTGATCCCGGTCAGCACCGTGATGAACGCGGGGATCAGCTGGTCGGGATTCACGAGCGTCTGGAACTCGCCCAGGATCTCGCCACCGCGCACCTTGACCGCACCGATCTCGGTGATCCTCGACCCCTTCGCCGGCGAGCCGCCCGTGGTCTCCAGGTCGACCACGCAGAACGTGGTGTCGTGGAGAGGGCGGCCGCCCCAGTCGATGTCGGGGTCGTCGAAGGCGGGTTGGTGCGTTGCCATGGATGTGACCGTAGGTCGCCGGTCCGACGAATCCGGTCAGGCGGCGCCGTGGAGGGAAACTGTCTGACGTCACACCTAGCGTCGCGGCCATGAACGAGATGGAAACCCCCGACCCGCTGGTCGTCGACTGCGACAGCTGCCTGGTCCGCTGCCCGGCGGTGTGCGGCGACTGCGTCGTCTCGGTGCTGCTCGGACCACCCAGCGACGTGGCCTTCGACGCCGACGAGCGCGCCGCCCTCGACACCCTCGCGGCCACCGGCCTGGTGCCGCCGCTGCGCCTCGTCGTGGGCGTGTCCGATCCACTGCCACAGGTGGATGCGGGTTGATCGGGGTTGGCCCGGGCAACTACAGTTGCGTCTTGTGTCGCCGACGGCGGCACCGCCGAATCGTCGGACCGGAAACGGCCGCGAGCCGGGGAACCAAGGTACATGGGGTGAATCGACCGGTCCGCCGGTCGTAGGGCAAGACCGAGGCCCGAATCCGTCAGCTCACCTGGTAGGCGTCGAGGTACTCAGGAGTTCATTCGTGCGCTTTCGCACCGCTGCGGCCGCCGTGGCCGCTTCGGCCTTCGTGGCCGGTTCATTCATCGTCGTCTCCCCGGCCAACGCCGAGCCCGAGGTGACCGAAGCCGATGTCGAGAAGGCCTTCGACCGCGCCGAGGCCGCCAACGAGACGCTCAACCAGCTCACCGAGGACGCCGACGACCTCGACGCGCGCATCGACGAGGTCGGTGCCGAGATCCGCAAGATCCGCAAGGTCTTCACGGTCCAGCGCGACGAGCTCGGCGCCGACATCGTCCAGCAGCAGATGGAGCAGCCGCTCGGCCCCACGGTCGGCCTGCTCGGCAGCCAGGACCCCGACCTGTTCATCGAGGGCCTCAGCGCCATCGACGCGCTGAACACCACCCGCGCCGATGCGCTCGAGTCGTTCACCCGCACGCGGGTCGAGCTCGAGAAGCGCCAGGCCCAGCTGGCCGAGCACGAGCGTGAGCTCGACGCGAAGCGCGCCAAGGCCGCGAAGACGAAGAAGAAGCTCGTCGACTCCTACCAGCAGGCCAAGTCCGACTTCGCCCTGCTGTCGGCCGCGCAGCAGTCGCAGATGAACGAAGGCGACGTCGACGCGGTGAAGAACGCCGGCTCCGGCGCCGCCAAGCAGGCCATCGCGTTCGCCATGAACCAGCTCGGCGAGCCCTACGTCTACGGCGGCACGGGCCCGAACAGCTGGGACTGCTCCGGCCTGGTGATGAAGGCCTACGCCGCGGCGGGCGTCTCGCTGCCGCGCGTCGTGGGCCCGCAGATGTCGGCGGGCCGCTCGGTCTCGGCCGGCGACCTCGCGCCCGGCGACCTCGTGGCGTACTCGAGCATGTCGCACATCGGCATCTACCTCGGTGGCGGCAAGGTCATCCACGCGCCGCGTCCGGGCAAGAGCGTCGAGATCACCAGCCTGTCCTCGGGCTTCGGCGTCTACGCGCGCGTCTCCTGACCCGACGCTGCTGACCAGCCCTGCTGACCCAGCCCCACGAGAACGGCCCCCGGCATCGCCGGGGGCCGTTCTTCGTGCTCGGGTCTCAGCGCACGTAGAGCGCCTCGATCGTGTCGTGCAGGTCGCGCACGACCATGTGTCGCTTCACCTTGAACGACGGGGTGAGGTAGCCGTTCTCCTCGGTCCAGTCCTCCTCGACGATCGCGAACTTGCGGATCGCCTCGGCGCGCGAGACCTGGGAGTTGGCGTCGTCGATGGCCTTCTGGACCTGGGCGAGCAGCTCCGGGTCGTCGAGCTCGCCCTCCCACGCCTCGACGTCGATCGTGACGAGCGCCGCGACGAACGGCTTGCCCTCGCCGACGACCAGGCACTGGCTGACCAGCGGGTGCGAGCGGACCCGGTCCTCGAGGATCGCGGGGGAGACGTTCTTGCCACCCGCGGTGACGATGAGCTCCTTCTTGCGGCCCGTGATCTTCACGAAGCCGTCCTCGGTCACCTCGCCGAGGTCGCCGGTGGAGAACCAACCCTCGTCATCGAGGACCTCGCGCGTGGCGTGCTCGGCGTTCCAGTAGGCGGAGAAGACCTGCGGACCGCGGAACTGCAGCTCGCCGTCGTCGGCGATGCGGACCTCCACACCCGGCAGCGGCGGACCGACCGTGCCGATGCGCTGCGCGCCCGGGTGGTTCACGGTGAGGGCGGCGGTGGTCTCGGTGAGGCCGTAGCCCTCGAAGACGTTCAGTCCGACGCCGCGGTAGAAGTGGCCGAGCCGGTCGCCCAGCGGAGCGCCGCCGGAGATGGCGTACTTGGCGCGTCCGCCCAGCGCGGCGCGGAGCTTGCCGTAGACCAGCTTGTCGTAGACGCCGTGCTTCGCCCGCAGGGCCAGCGACGGCTTGCCCGACTCGGTGGCGCGGCTGTAGGCGATCGCGGTGCGCACGGCGGCGTCGAAGATCTTGCCCTTGCCCTCGGAGTACGCCTTGGTGCTGGCGCTGTTGAAGACCTTCTCGAAGACGCGCGGCACGGCCAGCACGAACGTGGGCTTGAACTGGCCGAGGTGCTCGACGAGGTTGGTGATGTCCGCGGTGTGGCCGAGCACCGATCCGAAGCGGATCGCGCCCACCTGGACGATTCGGGCGAACACGTGCGCCAGCGGCAGGAACAGCAGGGTCGCTGCGTCGTCGGGGGCGAACATGATCTCGAGTCGCTCGTTGGCGCCCCACAGCTCGGCGCGGAAGTTCGCGTGCGTCAGCTCGCAGCCCTTGGGGCGGCCGGTGGTTCCCGAGGTGTAGATCAAGGTGGCGAGGTCGCTGTCGATGACCGCGGCCCGTCGCGCCTCGAGGGTCTCGTCGTCGATCGCGGCGCCCTCGGCGGCCAGCGACGTGAGGACGTCCTCGATCGGGCGGCTCGACACGAGCGTGGGGGCCTCGGGGCGCGCCTCGTCGACGCGGGTCCGGTGCTCGTCGTTCTCGTAGAAGACGTGCGTGGCGCCCGAATCGGCCAGGATCCAGGCGATCTGCGGCGCCGAGGAGGTCTCGTAGATCGGCACGGTCACCGCGCCGATCCACCAGTTGGCGTAGTCCAGGACGGTCCACTCGTAGCGGGTCTTGGCCAGCAGGGCCACGCGGTCGCCGTGGGCGACTCCGCCGGCCAGCAGGCCCTTCGCGGCGGCCGTCACTTCCTGGTGGAACTGCCCGAGCGTGACGTCGATCCACTCGCCGTCGACGACGCGGCGCAGTGCCACGCGCTCGCGATGGGCGTCGAGCCGGTCGAGGACGTCAAGGCTCAGTGCTCCCCACGCACGCGTGGGAA
>JBEVDF010000079.1:0-21533 GCA_040514145.1 Aeromicrobium sp. | reverse complement strand
CCCGGACAGACCACGACGCCCCCGGAGCTGGTCCGGGGGCGTCGATCAGACGTGGAGCATAGGAGATTCGAACTCCTGACCTCTTCGATGCGAACGAAGCGCGCTACCAACTGCGCCAATGCCCCAAGGTCGTGATTCAGGATAGCAAGACCGTCGTGGGAGTCACTCCCGCGGGGTCGGTGATTCGGGTCAGTGGCCGACGGCGTGCTGGTTGGTGCCGGTGTCGCCCTCGTCCATGCCGGGCAGCTCGGTCTGCTCGCCCTCGACGTGACCCGAGGTCCACGCGCCCGGCTGACCGAACTCGATGGTGCGCACCGTGCGGCCCGCACGGGGCTTGCTGACGTAGGTGGGCACCGTGATCGGCAGCGGGTCCCACAGCGGCTCGCCGCTGGTGGCCGAGACGCTGGGCACGGCGATCTGCAGCTGCTCGTCGAGAGCGTCGGCACCCAGGGGCGCGTCCATCTCCATGACGTTGCGGCGGTGGGGATCGAGGTCCTCGACCTGGTCGGAGACGACGACGGTCATCTCCTCATCGGCCGCGGAGCCACCCACGGCGGTGGAGCTGCGGTCGCTCACGCGGCCCGTAGCCCAGCCGAAGACCCGGACCGTGGCGGCTGGGACGGCGCGCAGCCCGCGCACGACGTGGCCCTGCGAGGAACGGCGGGCGATGCCGCGCTCCTGGCGCACCATGACGCGGCACAGCACCAGCCAGCCGACGATGAGGCCGACCCCGATGGCCGGGGTCCAGACCGGGACGACCCGGGCGACGGCCAGGCCGGACAGCGCCGCCAGCACGGTCACGAGCGTCAGCAACACGTTGCGTCGGCGACGGGCCGCGATCCGGGCGGCGTCGCGCGAGACGCGCGGACGCTGCGTGTCGACCGCCGGAGAAGTCCGGTCGACACGAGGGGAAGTCGAGGGGGTGGGAGCCGACTCCGTGCGCTGCCGCACCGCGGGCTTCTTGTCCACGGGCAGCGCCTCCACGGAACGGGTCTGCGCCGCGACGGAGACCCGGCGGGGCTCGACGACGCGACGGGTCGGACCGTCCTGGTCCAACGACGAGTTCTTGCTCGCCTCGTCGTATCGACGCAGCACGAGCGGCACGAAGTACGCCGCCCACAGTGCGACGACGAACGCGACGATCAATCCGCTGGAACCCACGCTTGAAACCGTAGGTCGTGCAGCCCTCGATCCGTGGGAGCGAGCCGGGTGTGTCGCACCAGAGTTCACGCCGGCCCCGTCCGGCTCACACCGAGGGACGCCCCTCGCGCAGCCGATGGAGCACCCCGTGGGGCACGTCCTCCTTGAGCAACTGGAAGACGCGATGGTCGCGCCAGTCCCCCGCGATGTGCAGGTAACGCGGGGCCAGGCCGAACTCGGTGAAGCCCAGTTTCTCCACGACGCGCAGGCTCGCCTCGTTCTCGGGACGGATGGAGATCTCGATCCGGTGCAGGCCGGCCTGGGTGAACAGGTGGTCGCACACCAGCGCCACCGCGGTGGGCGTGATGCCCTTTCCGGCGTGGCTCCGGGACACCCAGTACCCGATGCTCGCCCACAGGGCGGAGCCGCGGGTGATCCCGCTGACGGTGACCTGCCCGACCATGTCGCCGGCCCACGTGACGGCGAACGGCATGGCCAGGCCCTCACGAGCCTTGCGCCGCAGGGACGCGATCGTGGCGACATAGGATTCGGGGGCGTGGCCCTCCCCGCGCGGCAGCGTGGCCTCCCACGGCGACAGCCACTCGACATTCTGCGCACGCAGCCGTGCCCAGGTGGAGGCGTCGCGACGCGTGAGGGGACGCACCCCGACCAGGCCGTCGGAGAGTGTCACCGGCCAGGCGCGCGCCATCAGAAGTTGCGGTCCAGCACGAGGGTGCGGACGGTGTCGCCCAGGTGCAGCGCGCTCTCGTCCTCACCCACCACGATCAGCGCGTTGGCCTTGGCGAGCGCCCCCACGAGGTGAGGTCCGGTCTGCGGCAGCGGCGTGACCTTCGCGCCGCGGTGGGTGACCTCGAAGAACGCGGGGCGGTACTCGCGGACGCCGGTGTCGGAGGTCAGGTCCTCGGCCAGCACCGCGTGCACCTGCGGGCGGCGGTAGGGCGTGCGGCCGAGCATGCGCCGGATCGCCGGCACCACGAAGACCTCGAAGCCGACGTAGGCCGCGACGGGGTCGCCGGGCAGCGTGATGACCGGTGTCTGCTCGTCGAAGACGCGGCCGAAGCCGTGGGTGCGTCCGGGGCTGATCGCGATGTCGGAGAAGGTCACCTCGCCGACTTCGGTGAGGGTGCGCTTGACCAGGGCGCGCTCGTCGCCGGTGATCCCGCCGGTGGTGATCACCAGGTCGGCCCGCACCAGCTGGTCGGACAGCACCCGCTTGAAATGGGAGGGGTCGTCGTCGACGACGCCCACGCGGTAGGCGATCGCCCCGAGGTCGCGAACGGCGGCCGCGAGCATCGAGGAGTTCGCGTCGTGGACCGAGTCGGCGTCGAGATGGGCGCCGGGCTCGCGCAGCTCGCGGCCGGTGGACATGACCACCACGCGGGGCCGGGGCCGGGCGCGCACACGGTCGCGGCCGATGGCGGCCAGCAGGCCGATCTCGCGCGGGCCCAGGACGGCGCCCTCGGGCAGCGCGACCCCGCCTCGGGACAGATCGCCGGCCGCGTGCCGCACGCCGGAGCCGGCCAGGACGGCGCGGCCGATGGCGACGCGGGTGCGACCGCCGTCGGTGGCGTCGGCCGCGACCACGGCATCGGCGCCGCGCGGCAGCGGCGCGCCGGCCATGATCCGCACGCAGGAGCCGGCACTGATGGCGAAGGGCTTGCCCAGGCCGGGGACGATCTCCGCGACGACCGGCAGCTCGACGGGATCACCGGGACGGGCGCCGACCACGTCGGTGGCGTTGACGGCGTAGCCGTCGACCGCGGCGGAGGAGAAGCGCGGCAGGTCCTCGTTGCTGATGACGTCCTCGTGCAGGGTCAGGCCCAGCGACTCCACGACGGGCTGGTCGTAGGCCGCGAGCGGACCGACGCCCCGCAGGATCATCTCGAGGTGGTCCTCGACCGTCAGGCGCCCGGGGGCGACGCTGACGGGACGCGTCCGCGGAGGCAACTGACCTGACGACATGCGTGCCAGCCTAACGGCCGTTCCGCCTCAGATCCCGGACAGCACCGTTCCGGAGGCCACGTGGCGCGGCCGGCCCTCGTCCTCGAGCACCACGTCGCCGCGCACGACGACGCCCTCGCCGAAGGTCCAGTCGCCACGCACGGTGAGGGACGACGCGTCCGCCAGGCCCAGCGAGAACGGCACCCGCTTGTCGAACTCGCTGATCGCGCCGAAGTAGCGCTTGTCGAGGTCGATCGACGGGACCTCGTCGACGCGCGTGCGCATCTGGTAGTCGGGGCCCACGTCGTAGACGTCGGACCGCAGCAGCAGCAGGTCGTCGGTGGTCTTCACCGGCAGGAAGCGGGCCCGGTCGACCTCGATCGCTGTGGCGCCCTCGAAGACCGAGATCGCCGCGCCCATCGCGGACTCGATCTGGATCACCTGCGGACTGTCGGGATCGGTGGGGTCGACGGTCTTCTGGTTGCGGATCAGCGGCAGGTCGAGCACGCCGTTCGCCCGGTCGAGCTCGGCACGCAGGGCGTGGAGATCGAACCAGAGGTTGTTGGTGTGGAAGTACCGGTGGACCGACAGGTCGGCCGCGGCCTCGCGGTCCTCGGCGGCGATCTGCGCGGTCTCGCGCAGGATGAGCCGGCCGTCGGAGCGGCGCACGACGAGGTGACCGCCCTTGACGTCGGCGGGAGTCCGGCGGCAGACCTCGGCCGCGTACGGCGCCCCGGTCTGGGCGAACCACGCCATCATCGCGGGGTCGGGCACGGCGCCGAGGTTGTCGGCGTTGGAGATCGAGGCGTAGCGGTAGCCCGCCTCGATCAGCTGGTCGAGGACGCCCGAGGCGTCGAGCGCCGTGTAGAGGTCGGCGTGGCCAGGCGGGCACCACTCGAGCGACGGGTCGTCGGGCCAGTCGATGGGCTCGAGCGTCTCGGCGTCGAGGCGCGGCTCGCGGTTCTGCAGGAAGTCCAGCGGGAGGTCGTCGACCTGGAGCTCCTCGTACCGGGCCAGGGCGGCGAGGGTGTCGTCGCGGGTGCGGAAGCTGTTCATGAACAGCAGCGGCAGGTCGACGCCCAGGGTGGACCGCACGTGCCCGACCTGGTCGACGATGAGGTCGAGGAAGCTCAGGGGGTGCTTGATCGGCAGCAGGGACTTCGCCTGCGTCATCCCCATCGTGGTGCCGAGCCCGCCGTTGAGCTTGATGACCACGGTCGCAGCCGCCGCGCGGCGCAGGGTCTCGGTGTCGAAGTCGAGCGACTCGATGCTCGCGACATCCTTCAGCGGCTCCACCTCGGCCTCGGGGATGAGTCCGGACGCTCCCTCGTCGAGCTGGTGGTAGAACGCCGTGAAGACGTCGATCGCCTGCTCGGGCAGACCGACCGAGCGCATCTTCTCCTGTGCGGCTGCCAGTGCTTTCATCGGCCCTAGGCTAGCGCCATGTCGACTTCCGTGGAGCGTGAGAAGGCGAACCTCCGCGATGTGGTCACCTCACGCCGGCGTGCTCGGTCGGCTCCGGATCGGGCCCTCGCGGCTGAGGCCATCGCGTTGCACGCGACCGCCCTGCCCGTCCTCGTGCGGGCGCGCCGCGTGGCCGCCTACCTGTCCCTGCCCAGCGAGCCGGGCACCGCGCCCCTGCTGGAGTCGCTCGTGGGGCGGGGCGTCGAGGTGTTGGTCCCGGTGAGCCTCCCCGATCGGTCGTTGGACTGGGCCGCGTACGAGCCGGGGGCGGTCGTCGCGGGTGCGCTCGGGGTGCCCGCGCCCACCGGGCGAGCGCTCGGCAGCGACGCCCTCGCCACGTGCGACGTGGCCCTGGTGCCGGGGCTCGCGGTCGACCACGCGGGGAACCGCCTCGGCCGGGGCGCCGGCTACTACGACCGCGCGCTCGCGCACTTCACCGGCGTCACCTGCGCCGTGGTCTTCGAGGACGAGCTGCTGCCGCACGTGCCGAGCGAGCCGCACGACCGCCCCGTGGACCTCGTGCTGACGCCCTCGGGCCCGTTTCGTCCCTCCCGGGACCAAGATATGTAGCGGTGTCCACCTGATCCGGGCCGTTTCGGCCGAGAAAGGGTGGACACCGCTACACATCTGGCCCGCCGGAGGCGGGAGGTCGGTCGGGGGTCAGGAGACTCCGACGATGGGGAGGCGGTAGGCCGCCGGGGCATCGACGGGGACGACCGGGTTCTTCGGCATGATCGGGTCGATCCGACGGTAGGCCTGGCCGAGCGCGGGGCGCTGGTCGGCCTCGCCGCGGTTGGGCCACATCGCCACGGCTCGCTCGGCCTGCGCGGTGATCGTCAGCGACGGGTTCACGCCCAGGTTCGCGCTGATGGCCGAGCCGTCGATGACGTGCAGGCCCTCGTAGCCGTAGAGCCGCTGGTAGGGGTCGATCACGCCGGTCTCGGGCGAGTCGCCGATCGCGCAGCCGCCCAGGAAGTGCGCCGTCATCGGGATGCCGATCGGCTCGGTGACGATGCCGCCGGCCACGCCGTCCATGACGTCGGCCATCTCCGAGACCGCGCGGTGCGCCTCGGGGATGTAGGTCGGGTTCGGCTCGCCCGAGCCCTGCTTCGTGGTCATCTTGCGACCGCCGAACAGCCGGCGCTTCGTGTAGGTGGTGATCGAGTTGTCGCGCGCCTGCATGACGAGCGCGATCACGGTGCGCTCGGACCAGTGGAACGCGTCGTAGAGCTTCGGCAGCCGCGGCGCGATCTTCACGATGTTCTTGAGCACCGTGAGCACGCTGGGCTTGCCGTTCCCGCTGCCGTCGGTGGACAGCACCATCTGGACGAGCATCATCGCGTTGGAGCCTTTGCCGTACCGGACGGGCTCGATGTGCGTGGTGTCGTTCGGGTGGATCGACGACGTGATCGCCACGCCGCGGGTGTAGTCGACGTCGCGGTTCATCGCGACCGAGCCCATGAGGGCCTCGGAGTTCGTGCGGGTGAGCAGGCCGAGGCGGTCGGAGATGCGCGGCAGGCTGCCCGCGTCGCGCAGCCGGTGCAGCAGCTGCTGGGTGCCCAGCGAGGCGGCCGAGAAGATGACCTGCTCGGCCCGGATGACCGGCTGCTTGCCGCGCCACTTCTTCGTGGAACGCGTGTGCACCTCGTAGCCGCTGCCCGACGGGCGCACGTCGACCACCGTGGTGAGCTCGCGCACCTCGGCACCGGCCTGCTCGGCCAGGTAGAGGTAGTTCTTCACGAGAGTGTTCTTCGCGTTGTGGCGGCAGCCCGACATGCACTCGCCGCAGTTGATGCACGTGCGGCGGGCGGGACCCACGCCGCCGAAGTAGGGATCGCCGACGTCGCGCCCCTCCTGCTCGCCGAACAGCACCCCGACCGGCGCGAAGTGGAAGCTGTCGCCGTAGCCGAGCCGCTCGGCGGTGTTCTGCATGACCGTGTCGGCCGGGCTCGTCTGCGTGACCGGGTTGACGCCGAGCATGCGCTTGGCCTGGTCGTAGTACGGCGCCAGCTCGCTCTTCCAGTCGGTGATGTGGCTCCAGGCCGGGTCCTCGTAGAACGGGTCGAGCGGCTCGTAGAGCGTGTTGGCGTAGACCAGCGATCCGCCGCCGACGCCCGCGCCGGCCAGCACGAGCGAGTTGCGCAGCAGGTTGATCCGCTGGATGCCGTAGCACCCGATCTTCGGCGCCCACAGGTACTCGCGCAGGTGCCACGAGTTCTTCGCGAACTCGTGGTCGGCGAAGCGACGGCCCGCCTCCACCACGAGGACCTTGTAGCCCTTCTCGGTCAGCCGCAGCGCCGAGACGCTGCCGCCGAATCCCGATCCCACAATGACGACGTCGTAGTCGAACTCACTCATGCTCGTTGTCCTCTCTCAGGCCCGGCGGGTGAAGCGACGCAGGCCCATGAGGCCAACGGTCAGGACGGCACCGAAGGTGCGCTTGGACAGGAACGACGGGCCACCCACCGGGACGACCCGCTGGACCCCGATGGACTGCGTCTCGGTGAAGCGCAGCAGGCCCTCGGCGCCCTGGCGACGGCCGGTGCCCGACTCCTTCATGCCGCCCATCGGCGCGCCGATGCTGCCGAACGTGGCGGCGAAGCCCTCGTTGACGTTGACGGTGCCGGCCTTGATGCGGGTCGCGACCTTGCGAGCCCGGCGCACCGGCCCCCAGACGCTGGCGTTCAGTCCGTAGGGGGTGTCGTTCGCCGCCTGCACCGCCTCGCCGACGCTGCGGTAGCGGTAGAGCGAGAGGAGGGGGCCGAAGGTCTCCTCGGCGAAGCACAGCGCCGTCTCGGGCACGTTCTCGAGCACGGTGGGCTCGTGGAACCACGGCGCGATGTCCGGGCGGGCGTGGCCGCCCGAGACGAGGGTCGCTCCGTGGTCGAGCGCGTCGGCGACGTGCTTCTGCGTCGTGGCCAGCTGCGACGGCGAGACCAAGGTGCCCATCTCGACCTCCCAGTCGGCGTTCACGCCGTACGCGAGGTTGGCGAGGCGCTCGGCCAGGCCGTCGCGGTAGCGGTCGTAGATCGAGTCGTGCACGTAGACGCGCTCGATCGAGACGCACAGCTGGCCCGCGGAGCTGAACGCCGCCGCCACCGTGCCCTCGACGGCCTTCTCGACGTCGGCGCCGGGCAGGACGATCATCGGGTTCTTGCCACCGAGCTCGAGCGAGCAGCCGATGAGCCGCTGCGAGCACTGCGCGGCGATGCGCTTGCCGGTGGCGGTGGAGCCCGTGAAGCAGATGTAGTCGGCGCGGTCGATGATCGCCGAGCCGATGACCGAGCCGGCGCCGCTGACGACCTGCCAGAGATCCTTCGGGAAGCCGGCGCGGTGCATGAGCTCGATGATCGCCAGCGCCGTGAGGGGCGACTGGCTGTCGGGCTTGTGCACCACGGCGTTGCCGGCGGCGACCGCGGCGAGTCCGTCCACCAGCGCCATCGAGAGCGGGTAGTTCCACGGCGTGATCAGCCCGACGACGCCCTTCGGCTGGTGGTGCTGGCGGATGCCGGTGATCACCGGGTAGACGCCGGCCCGGCGGTGCGGGCCGAGGATCCGCGACAGACGGCGCCCGTAGTAGCGGCCGGTGAGGGCGGCGTGCAGGACCTCGTCGAAGGCATGGGAGCGGGCCTTGCCGGACTCCAGCTGGATCAGGTCGAGCAGCTCGCCCTGGTGCTTGAGCACGAGGTCGTGGAGGCGCAGCAGTGCCTTCTTGCGCCGGCGCAGCGGCGTGCGCGCCCAGGTCAGCTGGGCCACGCGGGCCGCGGAGAAGGCGTCGACGACGTCCTGGTCGGTGGAGACCGGGACGGTGGCGACGTCGGCACCGGTCAGGGGCGAGACGGTGGTGCGCGCCTCGGTGCCCGTGGCCCGGATCAGGGCGGTGAGCTCGGCGATGCGCGCGGGCGCGACTGTGATCTGGGCAACATCAGGCATGAGTAGGACCATACCGCATGTGACACCGGGCGTGTCACATGATGTCACCGCCGGTTACGGTGATGCCGGATCGCCGAGCCGCTTGGCGAAGCAGACCGACTCCGGCACCGTGTCGTACGGCGCGTAGACCTCGATCGGCTCGTATCCCGACCGTGCGTAGAGCGCCTTCGCAGCACGCTGCCGCTCCCCCGTGTGCAGCACGACGCGGTCGGTCACCTCACCGGCGCGTGTCTCGATCTCCGCGAGCAGGCGTGCGGCCAGGCCCGTGCCGCGCGTGGAGGGCAGCAGGTACATCCGTTTGATCTCGACCAGGTCGCGGAGCCGGCGCAGGCTCACGGTGCCGACCGGCTCGTCGCCGTCGAGCACGAGCAGGCAGGCCAGCACCGAGTCGGGGTCGATCCCCTCGGCGCCCGTGCCGTGGCGGGCCTCGCCGTAGAGCTCGGCCATCTCCGCGGCCATGCGCGTGCGCAACGCGACCGCCCGCGGGTCGAGGAAGTCGACCTCGACGATCCGCGGGGTCACCGGCGGACCACGGGACCGGGCTCGCGCACGTCGGCGAGCATCGTGTGCGTGGCCCGGGTCGCCTTCAGCAGCGGTCGGTCGAGCGTGGCGATCGCGAGGCCCTCGGTCTCCTCGACCTCGGCGATCACGCGGCCCTCGGGGTCGTACACGGCACTGCCGCCGTCGAACTCCGCGCCGGCCACCGAACCGCTGAGCCCGCTGACCACCACGAACATCCCGTTCTCGACCGCACGGGCCCGGTAGTAGAGCTCGCGGCGGTGGGCGCTGCCGGCGAAGTAGGCCACGGAGGCCGCGTACACCTCGGCACCGGCGAGCGCGACGGCGCGGGCGTGCTCGGGGAAGCAGCCGTCGTAACAGATCGACAGGCCCACGGCCCAGCCCTTCACGTCGATGATGACGCTGTGGGCCCCGGCGACGACGTGGTCGTTCTCGTCCCCGCACGGGTACTGCTTGTCGTAGATGCGCCGGCCGGCCGGGTCGTCGCCCAGGCCGAAGGCGAGCGTGGAGATCGTGAAGCCGTCGGGTCCGTCGAGGCAGGCCCCGACGAGAGCCACCGTGCCGGCCGATGCGGCCGCGTCGGCGATCGGCTGCAGCCGCGGGTCGGTCTCCCCCACCACGATCGGAGGCATCCGGTAGCCGCCCAGGAAGAGCTCGGGCATGACCAGCAGGTCGGCGCGTGCGGCCTCGATCGCCCCGACCACGGTGGCGATGTCGGTCTCGACGTCACCGGCCGAGGCGTACTGGCCGGCCGCGACGCGCAGCGTCACCCGAGGACGACCTCGATGCGCTGGAACTCCTTGAGGTCGGTGTAGCCGGTGGTGGCCATCGCGCGGCGCAGCGCACCGACGAGGTTCATCGTGCCGTCGGGCACGTGCGCCGGGCCGAACAGCACCTGCTCGAGCGTGCCGACCGTGCCGATCTGGACGCGCTCGCCGCGCGGCAGGTCGTCGTGCCAGGCCTCGGCCCCCCAGTGGAAGCCCTGGCCGGGAGCGTCGGTGGCGCGCGCGAACGGCGAGCCGATCATGACGGCGTCGGCGCCACAGGCGAAGGCCTTGGCGAGGTCGCCGCTGCGTCCGATCGAGCCGTCGGCGATGACGTGCACGTAGCGGCCGCCGGACTCGTCGAGGTAGTCGCGGCGGGCCGCGGCCACGTCGGAGACCGCGGACGCCATCGGCACCGCGACGCCCAGCACGCTGCGCGTGGTGTGGGTGGCGCCGCCGCCGAAGCCGACCAGCACGCCCGCGGCGCCCGTGCGCATCAGGTGCAGGGCGGCCTGGTGGGTGGCGCAGCCGCCCACGATCACCGGCACGTCGAGCTCGTAGATGAACTCCTTGAGGTTCAACGGCTCGGCGTTGCCCGAGACGTGCTCGGCCGAGACGGTGGTGCCGCGGATGACGAACAGGTCGACGCCGGCCTTCACGACGGCATCGGCGAACTGCTTCGTGTGGCCGGGCGACAGCGAGCCGGCGACGGTGACGCCGGCGTCGCGGATCTCCTGCAGGCGCGCGGTGATCAGCTCGGCCTTGATCGGCTCGCTGTAGATCTGCTGCAGCCGCGGGGTGACCTGGGCCGGATCGATCCGGGCGATCTCCTCCAGCAGCGGGCGGGGGTCCTCATAACGGGTCCACAGACCCTCGAGGTTCAGCACGCCCAAGCCGCCGAACTTGCCCAGGGCGATCGCGGTCTCGGGGCTCATGACCGAGTCC
This sequence comes from Aeromicrobium sp., assembly GCA_040514145.1. Classification (GTDB taxonomy): domain Bacteria; phylum Actinomycetota; class Actinomycetes; order Propionibacteriales; family Nocardioidaceae; genus Aeromicrobium. Next base: position 10,806 of record JBEVDF010000079.1, on the reverse strand, counting down.
ATCGGCGCGGCGACGATCGGCAGGTCGAAGCGGTAGGCGTCGATCTGCCAGTGCGTCGACACCTCCTGCGGGTCGCGCGTGCGACGACTCGGCACGATCGCGATGTCGTCGAAGTGGTACCCCTGTCGGCCGCGCTTGGCCAGTCCGATGTCGATGCTCACGCGCCCCAGCCTATCGGGCGCCGATCACGTCAGAGGATCGTGTAGTTCGGCGCCTCGACCGTCATCTGGATGTCGTGCGGGTGGCTCTCCTTGAGACCGGCCGGGGTGATGCGGACGAAGCGTCCGCGCTCGCGCAGCTCGGGGATCGTCCGCGAGCCGACGTAGAACATCGACTGGTGCAGGCCGCCGACCAGCTGGTGGGCGACGCTCGACAGCGGGCCACGGTAGGCGACCCGGCCCTCGATGCCCTCGGGGACGATCTTCTCGTCGCTGGTGACGTCGGCCTGGAAGTAGCGGTCCTTGGAGTACGACTTCTTGCCGCGCGAGGCCATCGCACCGACCGAGCCCATGCCGCGGTAGGTCTTGTACTGCTTGCCCGCGACGAAGATCAGCTCGCCGGGGCTCTCCTCGCAGCCGGCCAGCAGCGAGCCGACCATGACGCTCTCGGCGCCGGCGACGAGCGCCTTGGCGATGTCACCGGAGTACTGCAGGCCGCCGTCGGCGATCACGGGCACGCCCGCGGGCTCGGCCGCCAACGACGCCTCGTACACCGCGGAGATCTGGGGCACGCCGACACCGGCGACGACGCGCGTGGTGCAGATGGAGCCCGGTCCGACGCCGACCTTGACCGCGTCGACGCCCGCGTCGATCAGCGCCTGGGCGCCCGCGCGCGTGGCGACGTTGCCGCCGATGATCTGGACGTTCGCGAACGCCGGATCGGCCTTGAGCTTCTTCACCATGTCGAGCAGGGCACGGGCGTGGCCGTGGGCCGTGTCCACCACGAGCACGTCGACACCGGCCTCCATGAGGCGGCTGGCGCGCTCGTAGGAGTCGCCGAAGAAGCCGACGGCCGCGCCGACCAGCAGGCGGCCCTCGGCGTCCTTGCTGGCCATCGGGAACTGCTCGGACTTCACGAAGTCCTTCACCGTGATGAGGCCGGCGAGCTTGCCCTCGGCGTCGACGATCGGCAGGCGCTCGCGCTTGTGCTGGCGCAGCAGGGCGGAGGCGTCCTCGCGACTGATCCCGACCGGGCCGGTGATCAGCGGCATGTGGGTCATGACGTCGTGGACGAGCGTGGTGGCCCACTCCGCGACGGGCGTGAAGCGCAGGTCGCGGTTGGTGACGATGCCCAGCAGCGTGTTGTCCTCGTCGACCACCGGGAGGCCGGAGACGCGGTACTCGCCGCAGCGCTCGTCGAGCTCCTCGAGCGTGGCCTTCGGGCCGATCGTGACGGGGTTGGGGATCATGCCCGTCTGCGTGCGCTTCACGAGGTCGACCTGGTACGCCTGGTCGTCGATCGAGAGGTTGCGGTGCAGGATGCCGATGCCACCCTCGCGCGCCATCGCGATGGCCATGCGCGACTCGGTGACCGTGTCCATCGCGCTGGACAGCAGTGGGATCCGCAGCGAGATCTCGCGCGTCAACCGGGTCGTGGTGTCGACCTCACTGGGGATGACATCGGTCTCGCCGGGAAGCAGCAGGACGTCGTCGTACGTGAGGCCGAGAGAGGAGAATTTGTCGGGGATGCCCACCATGAGCCGAGTCTACTCGCGCTCGATCATGGTCCCGACCGCGCGGGATGTGATCTGCATCGTCAGTGCAGACTCGTGGCAGGACTGACCCGGAGCATCTCCTCGACGGACTCGAACTTCACCCGCGGGCGGCCCTCACGCTGCCCCCGCGACTCCTCGGCCTTCTCGATCGCGAGCATGCGGCGGCGGCCGACGACGCGGTCGACCCGGGTGCGCACGAAGGGCCCGAACGTGAGCCGCCGCTTGGGCGCCGACGGGATCAGTCCGGCGTTCGCGTCGGCGACGATCGTGGCGATCGTCTCGTGGGCGCACGTGCGGTTCGTACCGATGCCGCCGGTGGCGCCGCGCTTGATCCACCCGACGACGTAGGTGCCGGGCACCGCCTCGCCCGTGGCCGGATCGATCACCCGTCCGCGCTCGTTCGGCACGGTGGCGCTGGCCTCGTCGAACGGCAGGCCGGCGACGGGGGTGCCACGGTGGCCGGTGGCGCGAATCAGGGTGCCGCACGGCACCTTCTCGGCCTGCTCGGGGACGCCGGACGGCGCCACCTGCACGGCCTCGACCTGCTGGTCGCCCTCCACCGAGACGACTTGGCGGCCGAACGCGAAGACCAGCCGGCGACGCTCGCCCGGCGGTTCGGTGAGGTCGACGTCGACGAGGGGCAGGCGCGCCAGCACGGCGGCGTTCGTCTCGGGCTCGGCCTCCGCCAGCTCGGCCTCGGTGAACTCGTCGCGGGCCACCACGACGTCGATGCCCGGGGGCATCATCAACAGCTCGGGGCGCGTGAACGCCGCGGCCGAGGGACCCCGGCGACCGAGCAGGACGACCTCGCGCACGTCGAGCCCGCGGAAGGCGGCCACGGCGTGATCGGGCATGTCGGTGCGGGCCAGCACCTCGGGGTCGTGCAGCAGCAGGCGAGCGAGGTCGAGGGCGACGTTGCCGTTGCCCACGACGACCACGCGGTCGCCGGAGAGGACGACGTCGTCGGGCGCCACGTCGAGCGCGCCGTTGTACCAGCCGACGACCTCGGGCGCCGGGTACACGCCGGGGAGATCCTCCCCCGGCACCCCCAGCTCACGGTCGCGGCGGGCGCCGACGCCGTAGATCACGACGTCGTGGTGCTGCAGCACCTCCTCGTGGGTGATGTCGCGGCCCACCTCGACGTTCATCATCATCTTCGTGCGGGGGTGCCGGTAGGCCCAGTGGAAGAGGTCGGCGAACTTCTTCGTGTCGGTGTGGTCGGGCGCCACCCCGCCGCGCACCAGGCCGCCCGGCACGGGCAGCTTGTCGATCATCGTGATCTTCGCGTCGGTGGACAGCAGCAGCTGGCGCGCGGTGTACGCCGCCGCCGGGCCGGTGCCCACGATCGCGATCGACAGCGAGCGCTCGAGATCGCCGCCCATCTCGTCCCACGTGTGGGTCCTGGGCTTCTCCCGTGGCGGGCGGCGCTCGTAGAACTCAGCGTTGAGCTCGGCGAAGACCGCCTCGGCCCCGCGCAGCAGGTCGATCGCCTTCGGCGCGGCCACGGGGCACGCGTCGGCGCACGCCCCGCAGTCGATGCAGGCCTTCGGGTCGACATAGAGGATGTCGGTGGTGCCGAAGTCGGGCTCGTCGGGGGTGGGATGGATGCAGTCCACAGGGCAGACCGAGACGCACGAGGCGTCCTTGCAGCAGGACTGGGTGATCGCGTAGGCCACGGGGGGATGCTTTCGGGTTCGGGAGTCGGCCAGGCCGGGTCAGAGCATGTGGACGGTGCGGTACATCCGCATGGCGGCGGGCGTCAGCAGGCCGACCTCGGACAGGAAGTCCATGAGGTGCACGCAGCTCATCCGCATGAGGTTCTGGTGGTGCGTGTTGCCCTTCACGGCCGCCTTGGCCGCCTCGGGGTCCAGGCCCACGTTGGCGTAGACGTCGTCGTTGACCAAGGAGTCCACGATGATCGCCGCCACGACCGAGATGACGAACGCCGCGAGGTGACGCCGGGGCTTGGAGATCCCCTCGAGGTACTCCTTGATCTCGATACGCGCGAACTTCATGTGGCGCGCCTCCTCGACCACGTGGATCTTGCTCGTGGTGCGCACCTCCTCGAGCACGTTCTCGCCACGCATCCAGTCGCGCTGCATGACGTCGAGAACCTCCTCGGCGACCAGGATGGAGGCGTAGGACATCTCGCCGTTGGCGGTGGCGCGGAAGACGCGGGCGAGCTCGTGGAAGAGCCGGCGCGGGCGGTAGTGCGGGACGCCCATCTTGCTGCAGGTCTTGCTGAACATCAGCGAGTGCCGGCACTCGTCGGCGATCTCGGTGAGGGCGAAGCGGAACTCGGGGTCGCCGTAGTCGGCCGAGTACTGCGAGCGCAGCACCATCGACTGCAGCATCGTCTCGAACCAGATGCCCGTGCTCATGATGGAGCCGACCTCGTGACGGGTGAGGTCGATCCGCTGCTGCTCGGTCATGGTGTCCCACAACGGCGTGCCGTAGAGGGTGGACCACTCGGGGTTGAGGCCGTACTTGTGCGGATCGAGGGGCTTGGCCCAGTCGATCTCCTGGTCGGGGTCGTACGACAGGACTGCGGCAGACTCCAGCAGTCGCTCCAGCTCGGTGTCCATGTCGATGGACTGGCGGAACTCAACGGCGGCGGCGCGATCGTCGGTGACGGTCATGCGATCTCCTAGGTCATCGGTATGTGACATTGTGAATGTAACATAGGATGTGAGGCGCGTCACGAACTTTCTTCCGGCCAGTCGATCGAGGCAGGAGGCCTGCCCCTCGGTGCCGGCGCACCCCGCGGCGAACCACCGTATTGGGCTGCCCCCGAGCCCCATTGGGCCCATGCTGTTGTGCATGCCCAAACGCACACCGACGGCTCACACCGCCGAGGTCGCCAGCGCCTTCGCCTCCTGGTTGCGCCGCCGGCGCGAGGGGGCGGGCATGACCCAGGAGGACCTCGCGCACCGCGCGGGCCTGAGCCGCAACCAGGTGCAGAACCTGGAGAACAACCGCAACAACAACGCCACCGGACGGTCGTCGGCCAACCCGAGCCTGGACACCCTGCTGGCACTCGAGGCGGCCTTCGGGCTGACCCTGGGCGACTTGCTGGTCGAGGTGCGCGAGTTCATGGACTCCGCCGAGCGCTGACCCGCGTCCGGTCGCCGGTGAGCCCGGCGGTCCGCTCGACGTCGGCGACGATCCGGTCGAACACGTCGGCTGCGTGCTGCAGGGCCGTGGCGAAGGCACGCCCCTCCCCCGCGGACGCCGCGTAGGCCTCGGCCCCGTAGGCCAGCTCGATCCGGTCGCCGGGCAGGGCCCCGTGCAAGATGGCGACCCACGCACCCCCGGGCACCGGGAACACGCGCGCGTGCTGTTCGTCCTCAGCCGTCTCGCCGGAGCGGTGGTCGGTGCACCACCACGGGCAGGTGGTCGATGGCGTCGTCATGGGGCAGTCCTATCAACGGGTGCGGACACCGGGTCGACCCCTAGGTTATTGGGCCCGACGGACGTTGTCGTCCCCTGTCTCGCGAACGGCCCCGACGCCGCTCAGGCCGGCCCGGCCCAAGCGAGGAACTCCGCGGTCGTCAGCACGGGGGTGCCGTAGTCGCGCGCCTTGCGTGCCTTGCCCGACTGGGTGCCGGCCTCGGCGACCACGAGGACGTCGCACCTCGTCCTCGTCACGTTCCCGACCGGCACGAGGCCGCGACGTGTCGCGAGTTCGTTCATCTCCTCGCGCGACAGCAGGCGGCCCTCAGGACCGAGGGCGCTGCCGGTGAAGCAGACGCGAGCCCCTTCGACCAGCACCGAGTCGACCGCCGGACTCGCGTCCGCCAGCGCCTCGACGACGTCCGCGACGAACCGGGTCCCCAGGCACTCCTCGACGATCCGCAGCCGCCGGACGAGCTCGGGCGACAGTCGTGAGGAGCGCGACGCGACCTCCGCGAGACGAGCGGCCACGACCGCGCCCGCGGCGATCCGGGCGGCCTCCTGCGGGCCGCCGTCCGCGACCGGAGGCGTGGTGCCGTCGAGCAGCGCGTGCCCGAGCCAGCGGCTGACCTCGACCACGGCCGACAGCGTGGCCATCGCCTCGGACCGCGAGACCGGCACGTCACGGTCGCGGCTGAGGAGATGACTCGGCTCGTCCGTGACCAGGTCGGCGTGCTCGAACGGCGAGCCGGGCTGGTGCGCCCCGAGTCGGCGGAAGGCTCGCAAGGCGGCCGTCGCGCGGTCGAGGGCGCGGCCCGAGCCGGCATCCCGGCGCTCGTCGTCGGTGAGGTCGGTCCGCCTCACGTCGGCGCCGACGGGCATCGGGTAGGTGCGGTGCAGCCGCTTGAGCTCGAAGTCGATCATGCCGAGCGTCTCGTCGACGTCGATCCCCACGGGCACGGTTCCCTCGAGGAGCGGGGCGATCGTCGCCCAGGCCTGCGCCAGCGTCGGCGCCAGCAGCACGTCGTCCGCGCCGATCCCGTAGGCCGTGCGGGCGTCGGCGAGATCGCGCTCGGGGTTGACCAGCGTCGTGATCGCCGTGCCGTCCTCGAACACGACGGCCAGCTCGACGGGACGGGGCCGCGAGAAGGTGCCCTCGTCCCCCACCGGGCAGACGGCGATGGCGCAGTGCTGCGACGGACCCCGCACCGTGGAGCGGTGCAGGTGGCGCAGGATCCGGCGGTCGGTGCGCAGGTGGCGCGGCTCGACGGGCCGCTTCAGGACGAGGCCGTCCAGCGAGGTGGCCCGGCTCAGTGCGACGTAGAGCTGCCCGGTCGCGAAGACGCCGCCGGAGAGGTCGACGACGAGGCGGTCGAGCGTCTGCCCCTGGCTCTTGTGGATCGTGATGGCCCACGCCAGCTTGAACGGCAGCTGGGTGAACACGCCGACGGTCTCGTTCGTCAGCCGCCCGTCGGCCACGACCGGGCGCAGGACCTCCCACCCGAACCGATCGACCTCGGCGCGTGAGCCGTCGGCGAACTCCACGACGGTCTCGAGGGCATCGCCGTCCCGGCGGACCTCGACGATCCGCCCGAGCGTGCCGTTGACCCACCGGTCCGCGGGGTCGTTCGTCAGCATCATGACCTGCGCGCCGACCTTGAACGTCAGCACCCGGTCGGTCGGCGGATCGAAGAGGGAGAGGTCCCCCGACTCGACCGCGACGCTGCGGAACTCCTCCCCCGGGAGCCGCTCGAGACGCTGGCGGTTCCGGGCGCTCACGATCGTGTTCGAGGGAGCGAGCGTCAGCCACAGCTCGTCCTCGGGAGGTTCGAAGTCGGCGTCCACGCGGCCGTTGAGCTCGGCGCGGGCGTGGTCGAGGAGCACGCCCTCGCGCACGGCGTTGAGCAGCGAGGTCAGGCGGTCGTCGCCGAGCTGGCGGAACGCGGTGGTCAGCGCGACGGTCGGGAAGGCGTCGGCGTCGAACGCGTCGGCGGAGAAGAAGTAGGGCGTCTCGTAGCGCGTCGTGAAGTAGTGGTCGAGCGCGTCCGGCACCACGGGCGGCAGCTGCAGCAGGTCGCCCACCAGGACGACCTGGACGCCGCCGAACGGCTGGTCCGGATGAGGGCCGTACTGCTCGAGTGCCGCGGCGACCATGTCGAACAGGTCGGCGCGCACCATCGACGCCTCGTCGATGATCAGCGTCTGCAGCGACTTCAGCGTGCGCGCGAAACGGCCCGCGCGGTGGTCACCCGAGCGGATGTCCTCGACCGACGTGGTGGTCCCGAAGCCGAACAGGCGATGGATCGTGTGACCACCCACGTTGAGCGCGGCGATGCCGGTGGGCGCCGCGACCACCACGCGGCGATCGGTCTGCTCCATGAAGTGGCGGATCAGGGTCGACTTGCCGGTTCCGGCCTTGCCGGTCAGGAAGAGGTTTCCGCCCGCTCGCAGGATCTCGAGGGCGCGCTCGAGCTCCTCGGTCATCGTGATGGTCATCGCAGGCAGGCTACCCGCGCGGCCGGCGCTGTCGGTGTCACTCCAACGACGCAGGCCCCGGGCGAATGCCCGGGGCCTGCGTCGTGACGTGCGTCGGTCAGTGGTGGTGACCGGCGTGCGCGTCGGCCTCCTCGGCCGGCTTGTCCACCACGAGGGTCTCGGTGGTGAGCAGCATGGCCGCGATCGAGGCAGCGTTGGCGAGCGCCGAACGCGTGACCTTGACCGGGTCGAGGATGCCCTGCGCGAGCAGGTCACCGTACTCGTTCGAGGCCGCGTTGTAGCCCTCACCGGACTCGCGGACCTTGGCCACCACGACCTCGCCGGAGACGCCGCCGTTGCGGGCGATCCACTCCAGCGGGGCGTCGGCGCCCTTGCGGACGATGCGCACCCCGAGGGCCTCGTCGCCGGACAGGTTCAGGTCCTGGTCCAGCACGCTGACCGCGTGGACCAGCGCCGAGCCACCGCCGGGGACGATGCCCTCTTCGATGGCCGCGCGGGTCGCCGAGACGGCGTCCTCGATGCGGTGCTTCTTCTCCTTGAGCTCGACCTCGGTGGCCGCGCCGACGCGGATGACGCAGACGCCACCGGACAGCTTGGCGAGGCGCTCCTGGAGCTTCTCGCGGTCCCACTCCGAATCGGTCTGCTCGAACTCGGCCTTGATCTGGGCCACGCGGCCCTCGACCTCGGCGTGCTCGCCGCCACCGTCGATGATCGTCGTGTCGTCCTTCGTGACGACGACGCGACGAGCGGTACCGAGGACCTCGAGACCGACCTGGTCGAGCTTGAGGCCGACATCGGGCGTGACGACGGTCGCGCCCGTGAGGGTCGCGATGTCCTGCAGCATCGCCTTGCGGCGATCACCGAAGGCCGGCGCCTTGACCGCGACGGACGTGAACGTGCCGCGGATCTTGTTCACCACGATCGTGGACAGGGCCTCGCCCTCGACGTCCTCGGCGATGATGAACAGGCTCTTGCCCGACTGGACGACCTTCTCCAGCAGCGGCAGGAGGTCGGCGACGGCCGAGATCTTGCCCTGGTTCACGAGGATGTAGGGATCGTCGAGGACGGCCTCCATGCGCTCGGTGTCGGTGACCATGTACGGCGACAGGTAGCCCTTGTCGAACTGCATGCCCTCGGTGAACTCGAGGTCGGTGCCCATGGTGTTGGACTCCTCGACGGTGATGACACCGTCCTTGCCGACCTTGTCGAACGCCTCGGCGATGAGCTCGCCGATGACCGAGTCACGGCTGGAGACCGTGGCGACGGACGCCATGTCCTTGACCGAGTCGACGGCGCGCGCACGCGAGTGCAGCTCGGCCGTGACGGCCTCGACGGCAGCCTCGATGCCCTTCTTCAGGCCGACCGGGTTCGCACCGGCCGCGACGGCGCGCAGGCCCTCGTGGACCATGGCCTGGGCCAGCACCGTGGCGGTGGTGGTGCCGTCACCGGCGACGTCGTTCGTCTTGGTGGCGACTTCCTTGGCCAGCTGGGCGCCGAGGTTCTCGAACGGGTCGTCCAGTTCGATCTCACGCGCGACGGACACGCCGTCGTTCGTGATCGTGGGGGCGCCCCACTTCTTGTCCAGGACGACGTAACGGCCCTTGGGGCCGAGGGTGACCTTGACGGTGTCGGCAAGCTTGTCAACACCGCGTTCGAGGGCGCGGCGCGCGTCCTCGTTGAATTCCAGAATCTTGGGCACGAGTGCTCCCTTACGTGTGGCGGGTGGACTCAGGCGATGACGGCGAGGACGTCACGGGCGTTGAGGATGAGGAACTCCTCGCCGCCGTGCTTGACCTCGGTGCCGCCGTACTTGCTGAAGAGCACCTTGTCGCCGACGGCCACGTCGACGGGGATGCGCTGGCCGCTGTCGCTGACGCGACCGGGGCCGACGGCCACGACCTCGCCCTCCTGCGGCTTCTCCTTGGCGGTGTCGGGGATGACGAGACCCGACGCGGTGGTCTGCTCGGCCTCTCCGGCCTTGATGACGATGCGATCTTCGAGCGGCTTGATGGTGACCGACACTGGTCGACCTCCCCTTTCGGATGAGAAACGTTCGGTTGGCACTCACTCGTTGGGAGTGCCAGATGTCAGCGTAGCACCGGCTGGCACTCGACCGAACGGAGTGCCAGCGCCGAGGGTGGGGCGGCGCCCGATGGCAGACTCTGGCGCGTGGACGCGCAGACCTTCGCCGAGTTGACGGCCCCCGCCGGGCAGGCCCTGCTGGCGCAGGTGGCCGAGGGCGCGGGCCGCGAGTCCGACCTCGCGCTGGGCACGCGACTGCGGCGCGACCACCCCGCCGAGCTCGTCGCCGCGGCCGTCACCCAGCACCACCTGCGCCGCCGTGCCGCCGCGAAGTTCGGAGCCGACGCCGGGCTCCTCTACTTCACCCCCGACGCCCTCGAGCAGTCCACCCGGGCCCCGGTCGCGGCGCATCGGGCGGCCCGGCTGGCCGCGCTCGGCGCCGGCCGGCTGGTCGACCTCGGCTGCGGCATCGGCGGCGACCTCATCGCCGCGGCTCGGGCCGGCCTCGAGGTGCGTGGCGTCGAGCTCGACCCGGTGCGCGCCGCGATCGCGCGGGCCAACCTCGCGGCGCTCGGCCTCACCGGGACGGTCGAGGTCGGCGACGCCACCACCACCGTGATCGCGCCCGACGAGGTGGCCTTCGTCGATCCCGCGCGCCGCGACGGCGCCGGCCGCACCTTCCGGCTCGACGCGCTCGTGCCGGCCTGGGACTTCGTCGCCGAGCTCCTCGCCGGCCGTGCCGTGGCCAAGGTGATGCCGGGGATCGCCCATGACGCCGTCCCGCCGGGCGTGCAGGCCGAGTGGGTCTCCGCCGGCGGCGACCTCGTCGAGGCGTGCCTGTGGGGTGCCGGGTTCGCCCAGGACCAGGCCCGTCGCGCCACGGTGCTCCCGAGCGGGGACACCCTCGTGGGCCGAGGCACGCCAGCGCGGGTCGGCGCCCTGCTGTCCCACCTCGTCGAGCCGGACGACGCCGTGATCCGGGCCGGGCTCGTGGCCGAGCTGGCCGAGGACCTCGACGGCCACCTCCTGGACCCGCGGATCGCCTGGATCACCACCGACTCCCCCGACGCGGCCCCGTTCGGGCGGGCGTTCCGGGTCGTCGAGGAGCTGCCGTTCCGCGAGAAGCAGCTGCGTGCGGCGCTGCGCGAGCGCGACATCGGCACCCTCACGATCAAGAAGCG